>JAQCGR010000068.1 GCA_027619995.1 Pseudomonadota bacterium
AGGATCTACCGGGGCTGATCGCCCTGGGCAGAGGCAGCGCGCGGGCCCACCGCGCGCTGGCCCGGGCCGCGCTACTCGGCGGCGGCCTTCTCGCGCTTGTCGTGTAGCTGGCGCAGGAAGCTGGAGACGTTCTCGTCGTAGTTCCATTCGGCCTTGCGCGCGCCATCGAGCTGGATTTCCGGCGCCATCGGCCCCTTGGTCCGAATGCCCTTCAGCGCGACTTTGAGGGCGCGCAGCGGATGATTGGCGGTTTCGGCCACGGCCGTCGGCTCATAGCCGCAATGGGCCATGCAGTTCGAGCATTTCTCGTAGTTGCCCGTGCCGTAGGTTTCCCAATCCGTCGTCTCCATCAGCTCCTTGAAGCTGGAGACATAGCCCTCGCCCAGTAGATAGCAGGGCTTCTGCCAGCCGAAGACGTTGCGCGTCGGCATGCCCCAGGGGCTGCACATATAGCTCTGATTGCCGGCCAGGAAGTCGAGATAGAGCGAGGAGTGGTTCAGAGTCCACTTCTTGCCCTTGGTGGCACGGGCGAAGACCTCGCGGAACAGTGTCTTGGTCTTCTGACGGCCCAGGAAATGCTGCTGATCCGGCGCGCGCTCATAGGCATAGCCGGGCGAAATCGTTACCCCGACGCCGATATCCCGGGCGTAGTCGAGATAGTCCACGATCTCGTCCGCCGAGGTGCCGTCGAAGATCGTGGCGTTGACGTTGACCCGGAAGCCCGCGTCCCTGGCCGCCTTGATCGCACGGGTCGCGCGGTCGAACACGCCATCCTGGTCCACGGCCTTGTCATGCTGCTCCTTCAACCCGTCCAGATGGACCGAGAAGAAGAGATAGGGCGAAGGCGTGAAGAGATGGAGTTTCTTCTCAAGGAGAAGGGCGTTGGTGCAGAGCGACACGAATTTCTTGCGCGCCGTGATGCCCGCGACGATCTCGCCGATTTCCTTATGGAGCAGCGGCTCGCCGCCCGGAATCGCGACCATCGGCGCGCCGCATTCGTCGACCGCCTGGAGGCATTCCTCGACCGACATGCGCTGGTCGAGAATTTCCTTCGGATAGTCGATCTTGCCGCAGCCCGGACAGGCCAGATTGCAACGGAACAACGGTTCCAGCATCAGCACCAGCGGATAGTGCTTATTGCCGCTGATACGCTGCTTCATGATATAGGCCCCGACACGGACCTTCTGAATCAATGGGACGCTCACGGTTAACCTCCGATGACTATTGCCCGATCCATCGCATTTTTCATCGACCGTCAGGCCGACATTTCGCGAAGCGGATGGGGTAGATTGAAATAGACGTTCTCTTCGATTCCGTCGAGTGTCTCAAGTTGGACATCCTCGATCTCGCGCAGACCTTCGATCAGCTCTTGAACCAGTTCCTCGGGCGCCGAAGCGCCGGCTGTGACGCCGACGGCCGGCCGGCCTTCCAGCCATTTTCGGTTCAAGCCGTGCACGTCGTCGATGAGGTAGCTGGGCACGCCCATCTCCTCGCCGATCTCCCGCAGGCGGTTGGAGTTCGAACTGTTCTGCGCGCCGACCACCAACAGCACATCGACCGCTTTCGCCAGTTCGCGCACCGCCGCCTGGCGGTTCTGCGTGGCGTAGCAGATGTCTTTCACGTCCGGCCCGATGATCTTGGGGAACCGGCTCTTCAGTGCCTCGATCACCTCGCGCGTATCGTCCACGCTCAAGGTCGTCTGGGTGACATAGGCGAGCATGTTCGGGTCGTTCACCTCGAGCACCAGGGCGTCGGCCGCCGAGGAGACGAGATGCACGGTGCCGCGAATGCGGCCCATCGTGCCTTCGACCTCGGGATGACCCTCATGGCCGATCAGGATGACTTCATAATCCTTGCGGGCGTATCGCTTGCCCTGATTGTGGACCTTCGCGACCAGCGGGCAGGTGGCGTCGATCACCGACAGGCTGCGCGCGCCGCTCTCGTCCTCGACCGCCTCGGACACGCCATGGGCGCTGAAAACCGTGATCGCGCCCTCGGGCACCTCGGTGACCTCCTCGACGAAGATCGCACCTTTCGCCTTCAAATCCTCGACCACATGCTTGTTGTGGACGATTTCGTGGCGGACATAGACCGGCGGACCATAGAGCTTCAATGCGCGCTCGACGATTTCGATTGCCCGCTCGACTCCGGCGCAGAATCCGCGCGGCTGTGCCAAAACTACACGCATTTCATGTTCCTTTCGTCGCCCGGCCCTCCAGGCATCGACAGTTCGCGCCAACATGCGGTGTGCTAGGTACGAAATCAACACCTTGCATCAAAATTCGGGTCCACCCGGTTGCACGCCCTGCCCTGCCGCTCAACCGTGATTCCAAAGCGCTACTTCGCCAGATACCCATTTTCGCGAAACCAGCGGATCGCATCTGCCAGGGCCTCGGTCGCGGGCCGAGCCGAATAGCCGAGTTCCTGCCGGGCCTTGGCCGATGAGAAATACATCCGCTTGCGCGACAACCGCACCCCGTCCCGCGTCACCATCGGCTCGCCCCGGCCGGTCAGCCGGGACCAGCCCTCGGCGAAATAGGCGATCGGCATGACCAGCCCATGGGGCAGGCTGAACAGCGGCGGCCGGCCGCCGGTCATCTCGGCAACGGAAGTCAGAATGCTCGCCAGGGACATGTCCTCGCCGCCGAGGATATAGCGCCCCCCGACGCGGCCCTTGTCCATGGCCAGGAGATGACCCTCAGCGACATCGTCGACATGGGCGATGTTGAGGCCCGTATCGACATAGGCCGGCATCCGCCCTGCGGCGGCATTGACGATCATCCGGCCGGTCGGCGTCGGCTTAATATCGCCCGGCCCGATGGGGGTCGAGGGATTGACGATGACGACGGGCAGGCCATCTTCCCGCGCCAGCCGCCGGACCTCCTCCTCGGCCATGAATTTGGAGCGTTTGTAGTGGCCGATCATGTCGCCGAGCACCGACGGCGTCGTCTCGTCCGACGCCGAACCATCGGCGTGCAACCCCAGGGTTGCCACGCTGCTGGTATAGACGATACGACGGACGCCCGCACGCGCGGCGGCGGCCATGACGGCCTTGGTGCCATCCACGTTCGCCCGGTACATGGCCGCCGGATCGGGCACCCAGAGGCGATAATCCGCGGCGACATGAAAAACCGCGTCGCAGCCATCGAAAGCCTTGTCCAGTGCGGCGGAATCGTTCAACTCGCCGGTGACGATCTCGACCGCCCGGCCTTCAAGATTGCGCCGATCGCTGCCGGCCCGCGCCAGAACGCGAACGGTGGCGCCGCGGTCGAGCAATCGACGCATGACCGCCGAGCCGACGAATCCGGTCGCCCCCGTCACCAGCGCCTTCACGGCGTGTCGCCCTCACCGAGTCTGGGCAGGATCTCGACTTCCGCGCGCCGGATATCGTCCGGAAAATCGATCTCGATCCAGGGCAGGCCGGTCACGTCCTCGTAGCCGAAGACGCCATCCTCGGCCGCCAGCAGGACGTCGCGGATGACTTCCTCATAGGGCTCCAGCCGGCGCCCTTCGGCCAGATAGACCTCGCACCGGGCGCGCAGGGCGCGGGCGATATCGGGCGCGAAACGGAAAAAGCCGACCGATTCGCCCCATAGGTCGAATTCGACATCGACCTTCTTGCGGAATTCGACGAAGCGGCCGCCGGATAGGCAGATTTTCACGGGCTCGTCGCCCGGCACGAAACCCCGATCAAGCAGAAAGCGGTTGTCGCATCCTGGCCCGACCAAGCGGTCGATCATCCGCCGGTCGTAGAGCACGTCGCCGTCCATGAACAGAATTGGCCCGGCATGGTCGAGCGCGGACAGGCCGACATGCATGCTGACCAGGCTGCCTTCGCGATAATCGGGATTGAATACGATATGCACGAAATCGCTCGCGCCGATCCGGTCGATCTCATCCTCGATCATGGCGCGATGGTGGCCCGTTACCACGGTGAGACGGTCCAGCCCTGCGGCCCGCAGGTTCGCTATATGCCGGGACAACAGTGTCGCGCCGCCGAACTGCATCAGCACCTTCGGGCGACCATCCACGCTATCGCCGAGCCGATCGCCGATCCCGGCAGCCAGCATCAAGGCTTCCATTCACAACCCCTGTAACTTGCTTGCCCCAGGTCCGGCCTCGCGGCCCGCCCGATGGTCATTGATGTCTCAATATGCCCGCAACTTGCGAGCACCTTGTATGACGGCGGCGCGCGATCCGTCCAGATTCCGCCAATTCGGCTATGGCGGGCGCCAGGATCAGCTCTTCGCGCCGGCCGGTCCGCGCCCGAAGGCGGCGAGCAGCGCGGGCAGCACGACGAGAGTCGATAACAAGGTGAAGCCGATGGCGATGGTCAGCAATTCGCCCATGCTGGCCGTTCCATTATGGCTTGAGACCACCAGACTGCCGAAGGACGCCATGGTGGTCAGCGCGCTGAACACCACGGCGCGCGGGGTGCTGGTCGAGAGCAGCGGCTTGCCCAAACCTTCGTCCCGGGCGCGGAACACCAGATGAATGCCGCTGGCCACGCCGAGCCCGAGCAGGAGCGGCAGGACGATGACATTCGCGTAATTGAAGGGCAGCGCGAACAGGACCGATACCGCCGCCGTCAAGACTCCCGAGAGGAGCAGTGGCGCGAGGACGAGCAGCGTGAAGCGCAGGCTGCGCAACAGCAGGACAAGCAGCAGGGCGATGACGACGAGGGCCGTGACCGTCGCCTGGCGCATCGCGCCGGTCACGGCATCGCCCGCCTCGAGCAGTAGAACGGGGCTGCCCGTGGCATCCGGGGCAACCGCCCGCACAGCGCCCATGAACCGCCGCAGCGCGCCCGGATCCATCAGGTCTTCCGCCGGCTCGACCTCAACCCGACTCAACCCGTTCTCGGCGACATAGCGTCGGAGCAGCGAGAGCGGCAGGTCGTCGAGCTCGAAAGGCACGGCCGAGAGGCTTTCCCCAAGCTGGGTCAGCCGTGCCGGCAAGGTCCCGAGCAGGCGTCGATCGAGTTCGGCCAGCCGGTCCGCGTCCAATTCCGCAGGATCGCCCAGGGCGGCCAACGCCTTGGTCAGGGCGGCGGCGGCGCCGGTCTCGTCCTCGCCGCTCGCGACATAGACGGCCAATTCGCTTCGGAATTCGGCCAAGGCCCCGCGATTCGCGTCGATATCGGGCGCCGCCGCCGAGGGCGGCACAATCAGCACCGGATAGAGAAACAGGGCCATGCCGTCGATGATGTCGAGCTTGTCGAACTGGTCCGCCGGGACGAGATCGAGGGCGGTCACCGTTCTCGCGACCTCGGGCACCGCGTCCAGCCGCGCGGCCTCCTCGGCGGCGGCTTGCGGGCTGTCGCGCAGCACGGTGATGGCATAGGGCGGACGCTCGCCCGTCGCCATCAGTTCCAGCGCCGTCGCCACCGATTCGGTTTCGGGATCGCGCAGATTCATCGGGTTGAAGTCGAAGCGCAGGCTGGGCAGAAGCGCGGCGGCGGCCAGGCCGAGGGCCAGGGCCGCGAGCAAGACGGGCCGGCGGCGGCGCACCACGAAAGCTTCGAACCCGGCAAGCGAGCCCAAGCCGCGAAGCGGGCCGACCCGCCGCATGGGCCAGAGCGAGAGCACGGCCGGCAGCAGGGTCAGGTTGGTAAACAGCGCGATGAACATGCCGACCCCTGCGATGATGCCGAGCTCGGAGAGGCCGATATAGGCCGTCGGCACGAAGGCAAAGAAGCCCGCGGCCGCAGCCAGGGCGCTGAGGTCAAGGCCTGGCCCCCGCCTGCCGCGGCCGCGCGCAGGGCCGCCGCATGGTCGAGGCCGGAAGCCAGTTCCTCGCGATAGCGCAGGCAGAAATGAATGCCGAAATCGACGCTCAGGCCGATGAAAAGAACGGCGAAAGCTACCGACATGAGATTGAGCGTGCCGACCGCGACGGTGGCGAAGGCAGCCGTCCAAATCAGCCCGCAAACCAGGGTTACCAGTGTTGCCGCGACGAGCCGGCCGGAGCGCAATCCGACGGCGATCAACAGGCTGACCAACACAAGGCTGGCGAGCCCCGCCATGCCGGCGCCGTTCTTCACCGTCTCCAATTCTTCGTGATCGATTGCGACGGAGCCTGTCAGGCGCACCGTGACCCCGTCATCGGGACCGTAGGAGAGATCCTGGGCCAGGGCGCGGATCGTGCGGATTGCATCGCTGGCGGGCTGCACCTTGGAATAGTCGAGGATGGGCTGGACGGAAATGAACTCGCGGCGGTCCTTGGCCTCGGCCGGCACGCCGTTCATCAGTTCGCGCCAGGAGACGAGATAGGCTTCGCCCTGCCGTTCGCCGTTGGCGGCATCGGCAATCGCGCGGAAGACCGGGTCGAGACGTCCGGCCGTGTCCTCGCTCTCGTCGCTGTTGCGCATTGCCAGAGTCAACACGTCGAACAACCCGCGCAGGCTCATATCGCCGGCAAGGGTGCCGAGCAGTGGCTGGGCATCGGCCAGGCGCAGCGAGAGATCCGTCAGCTTGTCGAGACTGAGGAAAAGCAGGCCTTCCTCCCGGAAGAACGCCTCGCTCGCCGGGTGAAAGACGGACCGGAACCGATCCGGCTGTGCAGTCAGCTTCGCCGCCAATTCGGTCGCCGCGTCGCCCGCGATATCGGCATTGGGGGCGTCGATCACAACAACCAGAACGTCGTCGAGGACCGGAAAGGCGTCCTTGAAGGTCTGATAGGCCTTGCGGTAGGGCAGTTCCTTGGACAGCAGATCGCTGGTGTCGGTGTTGATACCGACCTCGCGCACCGTATAGACGGCGCAGGCGGCCGTGATGGCGATGCACAGGATCGTGACGGCCCAAGCGAACCGACGCGCCAGATCGACCCAGCCGACAACCGCCCGCCCAAATGCCTTGCCGAGACTCACCCTATCGGCCGCAACTTGTCATAGCGATGCCGGAATCTGGCCTGATTCTGTAGCCTTCATAGGGGTATGAACCAAATACAACTGCTGATAAACCGGCTGAACGCCCGTGGAATTCGCGCTTGCGAACGCTGTGGTGCGACGTCATATAAGAGCGAGCCAGAAGGACGGAAGGTATACGTGTTGATAACAAAGTTAAAGATGGCGCTGGCAGCCATTCTGCTGGCGGCGCTTATACCGTCTTGGTCCCTGGCCCAGCAAGAGTCTGCTCCCGTCAAAGGGTCTGCGCCGGCCGAAGAGGCTGCTCCCGCCAACCTTCCCGTCAAAGATCCCCGGTTGGTGATCGAGGAATTCCATTCCGTCCTCCTCGACGTGATGCGGAACGCGAAAACGCTCGGCTTCGAGGGGCGGCGCGAGCGCCTGACCCCTGAAATAGACAAGGCCTACAACCTGCCGCTGATGCTCCACTGGATCGTCGGCCCCAAGGCCTGGTCCGAGATTAGCAACGAACAGCGCGACCGGCTCTTGAACGCGTTCAAGCGCATGACCCTCAACATTTACGCCTCGCGCTTCAACGGCTATTCGGGCCAGCATTTCGAAACGGTCGAAGAACGCGACGGCATGCGCAACGATGTGCTGGTGCGTACCGAACTGGTCGGCACCGGCGGCAACAATATCGCGCTCGACTATCTGTTGCGGATCGAGGACAACCAGTGGCGGATCGTCGACGTCTTCTTCAAGCGCATCAGCGAACTGGCCACCCGCAAATCCGAATACAGTTCGGTCATCCGGCGCCAGGGCATCAACGCCCTTATCGACGAACTCGAGGCCAAGGCTAACGAGATCGAGGCCCAGGCCGCGAAGTCCTGAGTTCGGGTATCCGTTCCGGCCGCCCTGCCGCTGGGCAGTCCCGCCAATCCGGCGCCGGGCCCCGCGCCCAGCCCGCCTTTTAGCGTTTTGCCCCGAGCTTTTAGCGTTTTGCCAAAGCTGCTTCTCGGATCTTGCTCAAGGTCGTGCGCGTGCTGATGATGTCCGGATCCATCTTGATATGGATGAGCGCCGCAGTCCCCGACTCCCGCGCGCGGGTGATCGCGGGCGCGAAATCCTCCGTCCGTTCCACCGTTTCTCCGACCGCGCCGTAAGCGCGGGCCAGGGCGGCGAAATCCGGATTTCGGAGGTCTGTCGCGATCGTCCGACCCGGATGATCGCGCTCCTGATGCATGCGGATCGTGCCGAACATGCCGTTATCGAAGAGCAGAATGATCGGCGCCGCACCGTGCTGCATCGCTGTTGCCAACTCCTGCCCGGTCATCATGAAGCCGCCATCGCCGACAAAGCCCAGCACCTCGCGCTCGGGATGGATGATCGCGGCACCCACGGCCGACGGCACGCCCGCCCCCATGGCGCCCGCCTGGGGTGCCAACTGAGTGCGCGGCTTGCGCCATTGCAGGAACCGCATCGGCCAGCCGCTGAAATTGCCCGCGTCGATCGTGACGATGGCATCTTCCGGCATGGTCTCGCGCAGCCAGATCATGCAGGCGCCCAAGTCGAGATCGCCGCTATAGGGCGACGGCACGAGGCTTTCCTCGTAATCCTTGCGCGCCGCGGCGCGATGTTCGGCCCAGCGTGGCGCCGATTTGGGCGACAGCGCACGGGCCGCTGCGGCGAATTCACCCATGCCCGATTGGATGGCCAGCTTGGGCTGATAGACGCTGCCCAGAACGGCCGTGTCGGCATGGACATGGATCAGGGTTTGGGTCGGGACCGGCGGTTCGATCAGGCGGTAGCGCTGCGTTGCGATTTCGTCCAGACGGGATCCGACGACGAGCAGAAGGTCGGCATTTTTGACCCGATCGAGCAGGGCCGGATTGGTCGCGGTCGTCAGATCGCCAGCATAGCAGGGATGACCGTTATCGACGATATCCTGGCGCCGGAAGGTACAGATCATCGGCAGATCGAAGATCTGGGCGAAGCTCGCGATATCGGCCGAAGCCTCGGGCGACCAGCCGCCGCCGCCGACCACCAGCATGGGCCGCTCAGCCGCTTCGACCATCTCTACCATGCGTGCGAGGTCCGCCGCGCCGGGATGCGCTCGCACGGTCGTGTAGGGCGCCGTGTCGGCAACCGCCACCTTCAGCCCCTGCATATCCTCGGGCAGAGCAAGGACAACGGGACCCGGACGGCCGGAAACCGCGGTCTGAAAAGCACGGGCCATCTGCTCGGGGATGCGTTCGGGCCAGTCGAGCTGGCTGGTCCATTTGGTCATGCCGCCGAAAAACTGCCGGTAATCAACCTCCTGAAACGCCTCGCGATCGGTGTGATCTCGATCGACCTGGCCAACCAGCATGATCATCGGCGTCGATGCCTGATGCGCCGCGTGAATACCGATCGAGGCATGGGTGGCGCCGGGGCCGCGGGTGACGAAGCAGATGCCCGGACGACCGGTCAGCTTGCCATAGGCCTCGGCCATATGAGCGGCGCCGGCCTCGTGCCGGCAGGTGACGACGCGAATTTCGTTCGAGCTGTCGTAGAGCGCGTCGAGCACCTCAAGATAGCTCTCGCCAGCGACGGCGAAGACGGTGTCGACGCCGTGGACGCAAAGGGCATCGACGAGAACTCGCGCGCCTGTTCGCATCGGATGGGAGTCCGGCATGGGGCAATGTCCTGCATTATTGCTGGCGATCCAGAAACGGCGGGCATTGAAGGGATGTCCCTATGGCAAGTCAACGGTCGCTCGCGCATGGCCGCTGCGCGGTCCGAGCCGCCCGTTTGTCCGGCCGGCCCTCGCGGTGCCCGGCCACGCCCGTGCCGCCGCATCCGCCTGGACGCCGGGCGCCGGCGAATGGCAGGGTCGGAGCTATCCGCGGCCAATCAGCGAAACGCCATGACCGATCCCACAATCGACCGCCATATGAAGGGTTTCGGCGAATTCGTCGGCTACCGTGTGGCGCGCTGGGAACCGGACCTTTGCGCGGTCCAAGTCACCGTCGACGCCCGCCATATGAATATCCACGACATCGTCCATGGCGGGGTGGTCACCACCATCATGGACAAGGCCGGCGGACCCTGCGGGTTGATGCGCGAGGGCGAGGACGGCGATGGCGGACGCACCGCTCTCACCATTTCCATGACCGTCAATTTCCTGGCCTCGGCGGGACCCGGAGCGATCCTGACCGCGACGGCGCGCAAGCGCAGCGGAGGCCGGCAGATTTTCTTCTGCTCGATCGAGGTCGCGGACGAAACCGGACGGCTGATCGCGCTGGGTGACGGCGCCTATAAAATGCGCGAAGCGGCCCAAAAGCCGCGCGACCCGTAGGACTAACTGGCCGCGGCCACGTCCCCGGCGGCGATCAGGGCTTCGATTTCAGCTTCGTCGTAGCCCGCCTCGGCCAAGACCTCGCGGGTATGCTCGCCCAGCAGCGGGGCGGGACGGCGCAGATTGGCCGGTGTGGCGGACAGCTTGACCGGCGGCCCCAAGGCCTCGACCCGCCCGGCGACCGGATGATCGGTCGCCACGAGCATTTCCCGACCGCGCGTCTGGGGATGCTCGTGCATCTCTTCGATCGACAGAACCGGCCCGCCGGGCAATCCGGCCGCCTCGAAGGCCTCCAGCCATGCCTCGGTCGTGCGAAGCCGGAAATGGTCGGACAGGGCGGCCTCCAGTTCCAAGCGATGGGCCATACGCGCGGCATTGTCGACGAAACGCGGATCCTCCAGAAGTTCCTCGGCTTCCAGCACGCAGGTCAGACGCTCCCAATTGCGCTGGTTGGCCGCGCCCACGGTGATCCACCCATCCGCGGTCTCGAAAGCCTGATAGGGCGCCGAGAGCGGATGGGCCGAACCCATGGCCCCGGGCGAAACCCCGCCGGCGAGGGCGATCGCCGATTGCCAATAGGTATGGGTGATGCCGGCCTCGAACAGCGAGGTATCGACGAGCTGGCCCTCGCCCGTGGCGAGGCGATGGATATGCGCGGCAAGCACGCCCATGGCAGCGAGAATTCCCGCCGTGATATCGGTCATCGGCGCGCCGACCTTGACCGGCGGCCGGCCCGGCCCCTCGCCCGTGATGCTCATCAGCCCGCTCATCCCCTGAGCGATCAGGTCGAGCCCGCCGCGGCCCGAAAACGGCCCGGTACGGCCAAAGCCCGTGACCGAGCAGTAGATCAGCGCCGGATGCTCCTTGTGCATCGCCTCATAGCCCAGGCCCATCTCGTCGAGCGCGCCGGGGCGATAATTCTCGACAAAGACGTCGGCCGTGCCGATCAGGCGGCGCAAGGCGGCGCGCCCGCTCTCGCTGCGCAGATTGACGGCAAGGCCGCGCTTGTTGCGGTTCATCATCATGAAGGCGGCGGATTCGCCATGGATTTCGGGCGGCACGAAGCGCCGCGTGTCGTCGCCACGCGGCAGACGCTCGACCTTGATCACCTCGGCCCCCAGATCGGCCAGCATCATGCCGCAGGTTGGGCCGGCCATGACATGGCCCAACTCGACCACACGCAGACCCGCGAGGGGTCCGGTCGCCGCAGATGCGTTCATTTCCATATTCCTCGAAATAAATTCAACGGCCCTGAAAATCTGGCTTGCGCTTCTCAACGAAAGCGCGATAACCCTCGCGGAAATCCTCCGTGCCGAAGGCTGCGAAGCCTTCATCCTGCTCTTCCGGCGTCAAGGGATTCGGATCCCGCAAACGCGCGGCGAATTTCTTGTGCCAGCGATTGACCAGCGGCGCGCCTTCGACGATACGCTGGGCCGTCGCCGCCGTCTCGGCCTCGACCTCGTCATCCGGAACGACCCGATTCACCAGGCCCATCGCCGCTGCCTGGTCGGCGTCATAGATCCGCCCTTCGAGCAGGATTTCCATGGTCCGGGCCCGCCCGACAAGATCGATGAGCGCCGCGATCTCCGGATAGGCCATGACGACGCCGATGCGGTTGATGGGTACCCCGAAGCGACTCATTTTGCCACAGATCCGCAAATCGCACATTGCAGCGAGTTCCAATCCGCCGCCGACGCAAAGGCCGCGAATCGACGCCACGGTCGGATGCCGGCAGGCCCCGATTGCACCCATTGCGCCATGCATCAACGCACCATAGGCGCGCGCCTTCTCGATATCGGCGCGCGCGGTTTCGAATTCCTTGATATCGGCGCCCGGGCTGAAAGCACGCTCGCCCTGCCCCCTCAGGACAACGCAGCGCAGCGAGTCGTCCTCCGACAGTTCGCTGAAGATCTCGCCAAGGGCGCGCCACATGCCGGCATTCAGGGCATTGAGCTTGTCCGGGCGGTTTAGGGTGACCCGGGCCATGGCGCCTTTAATCTCACACAACACACTGTCGGTCATAGCCGAACCCGCCCCTCGCCAATCCCAGTCTTTAGCCAGTCTATCCTCCCGAAATGGCGACAACGACCACAAAATACTGTCCTTTGGGGTCGGTCTTAACCAAGATGTTGTGTCGAACTTTGTACTTTAGTATAAACCGGGATTCCCCATGTGGGCCCCTCCCACACGGTTGATTTTGACCCTGGATCG
>JAQCGR010000069.1 GCA_027619995.1 Pseudomonadota bacterium
GGTCGATACGCTTGCGCCCGCTGGCGCCAGAGGCCGCACGGTCGGCAAAGGGATCCTTGCGAACCCGACCCGACGACACCTCGGCCGGCGCCGGCGTGTCCCCGGCCGGTGCCGCCCGGTCGATCCGCTTCCGGGTGCCTGTTCCCGTTGCGGCTCGGGCGGCAAAGGGGTCTTTCGGCACCCGCCCGGACGGAGCCTTAGCCTGGGCCGGCGCAGAAGCGGCAGCATCCGCCTTCGCCCCTGCCGTCCGGTCGATCCGCTTGCGGCCCTCGCGGCCCGTCTCGGCGCGCTCGGCGAAGGGGTCGCGGCGGTTCCGTTTGGTCTCGTCGCCGGTCATGCCGCGCCCTCCACCGCCTCGAGCAGGAGTTCGGCGACGTCGCGCACCTCGGGCCGATCGCCGACCACGCCTTCGAGCATGACCGCGCAGTTCGGGCAGGCCACGGCGACGATTCCGGCCCCCGTTTCCGCTGCCTGTGCCATGCGCAGATCCGGAATGCGCGCCTCGCCCGGAATATCGGTCAGGGGCGCACCGCCCCCACCGCCGCAGCACATGGAGCGCATGCCGGAGCGCTTCATCTCGCGCCGCTCCGCCCCGATGGCATCGAGCAGGGCTCGCGGCGCGGCCGTCTCGCCGTTGTAGCGGCCGAGATAGCACGGATCGTGATAGGTGATTGCCGCACCGCCCGCGCGCTTCGCGGGGTTCAGGCGGCCGCCCGCCACCAGTTCCTGCAGAAGCTGGGTGTGGTGCAGAACTTCGTAGTTGCCGCCCATCGCCGGGTAGTCGTTGCGCAGGCTGTTCAAGACATGGGGATCGGCCGTGACGATGCGCTTGAAACTGCGTTTGGCCAGAGCCTCGATATTGCGCCGGGCGAGGTTCTGGAAGGTGGCGTCATCGCCCAGGCGGCGGGCGAGATCGCCGGTATCCAGTTCCTCCGCGCCCAGCACGGCGAAATCGGCCTCGGCGGCGCGCAGCAGCCGGACCAAGGCGCGCAGGGTGCGCTGGTTGCGCAGATCGAAGGCCCCCTCGCCCAGCCAGAGCAGCAGGTCGCAGGACTGGCCTTCGGCCAAAACCAGGAGATTGAGATCGGCGGCCCAGTCGAGGCGCGCCGAGAGCGGCCGGCCGGATTGCGTGTCAGCCTGGCGCAGTTCCTGGAGAGTCTCGGGTGCCTTGCCCGGCACCGCGCCGCGCTCCAAGACCTGGAAGCGGCGCAGATCGACGATGGCATCGACATGCTCGATCATCATCGGGCATTCCTGGACACAGGCCCGGCAGGTCGTGCAGGACCACAATGTGTCCGGATGGATCATCGCCCCGTCGCCGACGATGGGCGCATGGGGCGCGCCGTGCGCCATGCCGATCTCGCGTCCGGGATAGGGGCTGCCGGCGTAATCCGCGTCGCTGCCCCGCCCGTCCATGGCGCGGACGAGGTCCTGGATCAGTTTCTTGGGATTGAGCGGCTGGCCGGCGGCGAAGGCCGGGCAGGCCTCCTCGCAGCGGCCGCATTGGACGCAGGCATCGAAGGACAGCAACCGGTTCCAGGCGAAATCCGCCGGGGTTTCGACCCCCAGCTTGTCCGCCGCCAGATCGGTCGGAACGAGGCCCACGACCGGGCGTTCCGCACCCAATCGCTCAAACCGGGGATGCCAGGCGAGATGCAAGGCGCCGGCGAAGGCGTGCTTCATCGGGCCGACCGGCATGGCGGCCAGCATTTCAGCGGCGCCCCAGGCGCCGAGAGCCAAGCCGATCAATCCGAGCGACGAAGACCAGCCATAGGGCGCGGCCACCCCGGCATCGGGCAGGGTCAGCAGGATGAAGCCGAAGGCGAAGGCGAACAGGCTGTAGGGCAGCCGGTTGAAGCCGCCGCCCGACAGGCGCGCCGGCCGGTCGCCGAAGCGGCGCTTCAGGACGAAGAAGGCGCCGGTCGCCATGAGGGCGAGCAGGCCGAGCAATATCCAGGCGAGGATTATGCTTTCAACCCCGAGCAGGTGGACAACCAGGACCACCAGCACCGCGCCCACGAAACCGCCGGCCGCGGCGACATGCATATGGGCGGCATAGGCGTCGCGCGCGACGATATGGTGAAGATCGACGAAATAGCTGCGCGGCAGACGCAGAAGCCCGCCGAGCCAATGCACCCGCGCCGGCCGACCCGCCGCCCAGCGCCGGGCGCGCAGCAGGGCCATCGTCCCGCCCGTGAGCAGCGCCAAGCCGAGAATCCAGCCGATGGTGGCGGCGATAGTCATGTGACCGGTTCCGAAGCGAAGGCTTCGATATCCACGGCAGCCATCCCCCTCACCCAGCTTCGCCTAAGCGCTACGCGCCAAGGCTGCGCAACTCTCTCCCCTTGTTGGGGGAGAGGGGAAGAAAATGAAGTTCCCGATATTGATGTCCCGAATATTTCCCTCGCCCCCCGGGATCGGGGGAAGAGGGCTGCGTGGAAGTCCGGCCCGGATTCAAAAGACCGCCGACGATTGACGGCAATGCTCAGAAACTCTTGCACAAGCGCAGCGAGTCGTAGATGGCGGCGTGGATGTTGCGGCTGGTGAGGGCGTCGCCGACGCGGTAGAGCTCGAACGTGCCCTCGGGATTGGCCGTCACCCGGTAATCCTCATTCGCCGCGAGGGCGAGGAGGTTCACGTCGCCCAGGTTCCGCGAATGGGGCTTGAGCACGAAATAGATCTCGTCGTTGGGCAGGGTGCCGTGCTCGGCCACCACCTGATCGACCACGCGTTCCTCCTCCATATCCTGGGCATATTCGTTGCGCAGGACCGCGACCAGCTTATTGCCCTCGGGATAGACCTCGGTCAGGCGGTGATCGGCGGTGATGACGACGCCGGCCTTGTAGAGCTCCGCCAGATGGGCCGGAAAGGTGCATTCGCCCAGTTCGACCGCCAGCTTCCGCTCGGGCGTCGCGACCTCGACCTTGGCCCCGCGCTGGGCCAGGAAAAGAGCCGCGACAGGCCCGGTTTCCGCCCCCTGGTCGTCATGCAGCAGGACATGCTCGCCCGGCTCGACCCGGCCGGACAGAATGTCCCAGGTCGTCGTGCAATGCTCCGCGCCCTTGAAATAGCCGGGATTGGGCCGGCCGCCCGTGGCGATCACGACCACGTCGGGATTCTCGGCCCGCACCATATCGGCATCCGCCTCGACCCCCAGGCGGAGATCGACGCCCAGCTTCTTGATCTGGGAATCGAGCCAGCGGGGCACGCCGCTCAAGGGCTCGCGCCAGGCAACCTTGCCGGCCAGGATGGTCTGGCCGCCGACGACCCCATCGCGCTCGAACAGCACCACGTCATGGCCGCGCTCTGCCGAAACCCGCGCCGCCTCAAGCCCGCCCGGCCCGGCACCGACCACGACGACCTTGCGTCTGGGTTTTTCCGCCTTGGGCACAACATGGGGCATCGTCTGTTCGCGCCCCGTCGCAGCATTCTGGATGCAGACGGCGTCATGGCCAACCACGACCCGGTCGATGCAATAGGTCGCGCCGACGCATTGACGGATATCGTCCACCCGCCCTTCCCGCAGTTTCTTCGGGAAATGCGGATCGGCGATGAAGGCGCGGGTCATGCCGACCATGTCGACATGGCCGTCGGCAAGCGCACGTTCGGCCGTCGCCAGATCGACGATGCGGGTGGCGTGGAAAACCGGAAGGTCGATCTCGGCCTTGATGCCGCTGGCCAGATGCAGAAAGGCCGCGCTGGGCAGCCACATGCTGGGCCAGATCTTGGCCGTGCCGATATAGTCGTGGGGCGTGGCGCCGACGACGCTGATGTAGTCGATCAGCCCGCTGGTCGCGAGACGGCGCGAAATCTCGACGCATTCCTCCTGGCCCAAGCCTTCCTTGAGCAACTCGTCGCCGGGCAGGCGGATGCCGACGACATAGTCGTCGCCCACCGCCTTGCGCACCCGGGCCAGGACCTCCAGACCGAAGCGCATGCGGTTCTCAAGGCTGCCGCCGTATTCGTCGCTGCGATGGTTGACCGCGGGCGACAGGAACTGCTCGATCAAGGTCAGGCTGGCGAAGGTGACCTCGACCCCGTCGATGCCGCCTTCGCGGCAGCGCACGGCGGCATCGGCATAGCATTGCCGGATGCGCTCGAAATCGAATTCCTCCATCTCCTTCGGGAAGGAGCGGTGGACCGGCTCACGCCGCGACGAGGGGGCAAATGTCGGCAGCCAGTTGGAGGAATCCCAGCGCTCGCGCCGCCCGCCATGAGTCAACTGAATGGTGCAGACCGCGCCATGCTTGTGCAGGCGGCCGGAGAGTTCCTTGTAATAGGGGATGACCGAATCGTCGGAGCCGTCGATCTGGCCGTAATGGTACGAATTCTCGGGCGCGATGCCGGTGGCGCCGCCGCATTGGGCCAGGCCGATGCCGCCGATCGCCTTCTCTTCCTGGTAGCGGATATAGCGCTCGCTCGGTCGCCCGCCCTCGTTATAGACCGGCTGGTGGCTCGTGCTGAGAAACCGGTTGCGGATGGTCATGCCCTTGATCTGCAAGGGCTCCAACAAGGCCTCGTATTGCGCCACGAACATCCCTCCCCAAGAACCCGCAACTCCAGTGCCGCGAACCTCGCATGCGCGAAGGACCGGTTCAAGCGGGGCGATCGGATACCCGCCATGCTCTGCGCCAACCGTCGTCGCCCTCCCTCACCCAGCTACGGGTAGGGCTCGGCTTCGCCGCGCCAAGGCAAAGCTGGGTGAGGGGAATCGCGCCGAGAAGCCGCGTTGCCTAAACCGCCATGCAGAGGCGTTTGGCGTCGTAGATCGCGGCGTGGATATTGCGACTGGTCCAGGCATCGCCGATGCGGAACAGGCGGAAGGTGCCGTCCGGGTTATGGGCAGCGGCCTGGGGTCGGGCGTGGACCAGGGCCTGCAGGTCGGTCTCGCCGTCGTTGGTCGAATGCGGACGCAGGGCCTGGAACAGGCTGTCCTCGGGCAGGGTGCCGTGTTCGGCGACGACCTGATCGATGAGGCGCTCCTCCTCCGCCTGGGAGAATTCGTTGCGCAGCACGGCGACCAGCTTGTTGCCCTCGCGCTCGACCGAGGCCAGGCGCAGGTCGGGGGAGATCACGACCTCGCGGGCATAGAGGCGGCGCAGATAGGGCGTGAAGTTGACCATGCCGAGTTCGGAGAGAAGCTGGCGTTCCGGCGTGGCGATCTCGACCCGGCTGCCACGCTCGGCCATGAACTCGGCGCAACCCGGCCCCTGATCGCCGCCATGGTCGTCGATCAGCAGAACGGCTTCGGCGGGCGCGATCTTCCCGGAGAGAATGTCCCAGGTCGAGACGGTCAACTCACGCCCGACGAAATCGCCCAGGTTCGGGCGGCCGCCGGTGGCGACGATCACCACATCCGGATTCTCGGTCAGAACGGCATCCGCCGTCGCTTCCACGCCGAAGCGCAGATCGACGCCCATCTTGCGCACCTGCTGGTCGAGCCAGCGGGTGACGCCGGTCAGGGATTCCCGCCAGGCGACCTTAGCGGCCAGATTGATCTGGCCGCCGGCCCTGTCCTCGCGCTCGAAGAGCACCACGTCATGGCCGCGCTCGGCCGAAGCCCGGGCCGCTTCCAGGCCCGCGGGGCCGGCGCCGACCACCACCACCCTGCGGCGGGCTTCGGCCTTGGGGAGATCGTGGGGCAGGTCGGCTTCGCGGCTGGTCGAGGCGTTCTGGATGCAGAGGGTATCGCGAGACTGGAGCACCCGGTCGACGCAATAGGCCGCGCCCACGCATTGGCGGATGTCGTCCTCGCGGCCCTCGGTCAGCTTCCGGGCCAGATGGGGGTCGGAGATGAAGGCGCGGGTCATGCCGACCATGTCGACATGGCCCTCCTCGACCGCGCGGGCGGCGGTGGCGAGATCGGTGATGCGCGTGGCGTGGAAGATCGGCAGATCGATCTCGGCCTTGATCGCGCTGGCCAGGTGGAGATAGGGCGCAGGGCCAGCGTCCATGCCGATATAGGAATTGGCATTGGAGCGGTAGTCGCGTCCCTGGGCTCCCATGACGCTGACGAAATCGACCAGCCCGCTGGCCGCCATGCGCTGGGCGATCTCGACGCATTCGGCCTGGCTGAGGCCGGAGGCGACCATCTCGTCGCCGCTCATCCGAATGCCCATGACGAAACCGTCGCCGACCAGTTCGCGCGCGCGGGTCAGGATCTCCAGGCCGAAACGCAGGCGGTTCTCGGTGCTGCCGCCGTATTCATCCGCGCGGGCGTTCACGTCGGGCGACCAGAACTGGTCGATCAGGGTCTGGTTGGCGCAGGAGATTTCGACGCCGTCGAGGCCGCCCTTTTGGGCGCGGAAAGCCGCCTGGGCATAGTCCTCGCGGACCCGGGCAATGTCATTCTTGTCCATTGCGACCGGGAAGGAGCGATGCACGGGCTCGCGCCGCGGCGACGGGGCGTAGGCCGGCAGCCAGTTCGCCATGTCCCAGCGCTCGCGCCGCCCGCCATGGCGGAGTTGGACCATGCAGGCCGCGCCGTGGCGGTGGATCGCCTCGGCAAAGCGGCCGTAGCTCTCGATCACCGCGTCGGTCGAGCCGTCGAGCTGGCCGTAATCGATGGAATTCTCGATCGAGGTCGCGGTCGCGCCGCCGAACTGGGTCAGGCCAATGCCGCCCTTGGCCTTCTCCTCGTGATAGCGGACATAGCGATCGTTCGCCCGCCCGGCCGTGGCATAGCCCGGCGAATGGCTGGTGCTGAGGAAGCGGTTGCGGATGGTGAGGCCCTTGATGGTCAAAGGCTTCAGCAAGGCTTCGTGTTGCGCCACGGTCGTCCCTCCCCCGGATGCTCCGGCAAAACGCTGGCACGCGCATTCCCGCCATTCAAGCGCGACGGTAGGCGTGTATAGTTCGCTCATGGAAACGGTCGAAGCCCTGGTCGAGGCCTGCATCGCCGCCCGCGCGGCGGAAGACAGCCATCTCCCGGCCCGCGAGATCCTCGAGCGCACGATGGCCGCGCCAGGCGATTTCCTGCGCGTGATCGGCGAGCCGAAAACAGCCGGCATCGAAACCCTCTACCGTTCCGACAGGCTGACAGTGCTGAACGTGGTCTGGGGACCGCTGATGATGGTGCCGACCCATGATCACGCCATGTGGGCGGTGATCGGGGTCTATACCGGGCGCGAGGACAATATCTTCTGGCGGCGGCTCCCCGAGGATGCGCCCCACGGGTTGGAGGCGGCCGGCGCAAGATCGCTCGGCGCAGGCGACGTCGTGCCGCTGGGCCCCGATATCGTTCATTCCGTCGCCAATCCGCTGGAGCGCATGACGGCGGCGATCCATGTATATGGCGGCGATTTCTTCGATGCGCCGCGCGTGGAGTGGGAGCCCGAGTCCCTGACCGAACGGCCTCTCGACATGGAAGGCATCAAGCGCCGCTTCGCGGATTCGAACCGCCGGCTCTAGTCTGGCTTTGAATTGGCGCATTGCCGCCCAAAGCGCCTTAGAAATTCTTGCAGAGACGCAGGCTGTCGTAGATTGCGGCGTGGATGTTGCGGCTGGCGACGGCATCGCCGACGCGGAACAGGTCGAAACCGCCATCCGGATTTCTGACCACGGTGGGCGGTACGTCGTCGGCCAGCTTCTGTAGATCGACCGCGCCCAAATTTCGGGAACTCGGACGCAAGGCGAAATAGAGCTCGTCATTGGGAATCGTGCCGTGCTCGGCGACGATCTGGTCGATCACCCGTTCCTCCTCCATCTCCGGCACGAATTCGTTGCGCAGCACGGCGACCAGCTTGTTGCCCTCGCGATAGGCGCCGACGAGGCGGAGGTCCGTGGTCATGACGACGCCTTGCTTGTAGAGCTGGACCAGATGCGGGGTGAAGGTGATGTCCTGGGTCTCGGCGAGGAGCTTCCGATCCGGCGTGACGATCTCGACCCGGCTGCCCCGGTCGGCCATGAACTCGGCGCAGACCGGCGCGTTATAGGCCGCCTGATCGTCGTGGATCAGCACGGAGTCGGCCGGCTGCACCCGTTCCTCCAGGATGTCCCAGGTGGAAGCGCATAGCTCCGCTCCCTCGAAATCGCCCTTGTCCGGCCGGCCGCCGGTGGCGACGATCACGAAATCGGGGGCCTCGGCCAGCACCGCCTCGGCCGTCGCCTCGATGCCCAGGCGCAGATCGACGCCGAGCTTGCGGACCTGGCCGTCGAGCCATTGATGGATGCCGGCGATGCCCTGGCGCCAGCCGAGCTTGGTGGTCAGATGGATCTGGCCGCCGACCCGGTCGGTCCGCTCGAAGAGCACGACCTCATGCCCGCGCTCGGCCGAAACGCGCGCGGCTTCCAGCCCGCCCGGCCCGGCGCCGACCACGACGACTTTGCGCCTGGTCGTTTCCGCCTTCGGAACGACATGGGGCATGCGCTCCTCGCGCCCGGTCGCGGCGTTCTGGATGCAGGCGGTGCCGATCCCGGCCAGCACGGTGTCCAGGCAATAGGAGGCGCCGGTGCAGGGGCGGATATCGTCTTCCCGGCCCTCCGTCAGCTTGCGAGGAAAATGGGGGTCGGCGATGAAGGCGCGGGTCATGCCGACCATGTCGAGATGGCCCTCGGCCACGGCGCGCTCAGCGGTCGCCAGATCGGTGATGCGGGCGGCATGAAAGACGGGGATATCGACCTCGGCCTTGATCGCGCTGGCCATGTGGAGATAGGCGGCGTTGGGCAACCAGAGGCTGGGCCAGAGCTTGGCCGAGTTGAGATAATCCTTGGAGACGCCGCCGACGACGCTGATGAAATCGACCATGCCGCAGCCGGCATGGGCTCGCGCGATCTCGACGCATTGCGCGCCGCTCAAGCCCTCCTTGATCATCTCGTCGCCCGGCATGCGGATGCCCACGACGTAGTCGTCGCCGACCGCGTCGCGCACCGCGCGCAGCACTTCGAAGCCGAAGCGCATGCGGTTCTCGAGGCTGCCGCCGTAATCGTCGGCGCGGTGATTGGTCTCGGGCGACCAGAACTGTTCGATCAGGGTCTGGCTCGAAAAGGCGATCTCGACCCCGTCGATATCGGCGTCGCGGCAGCGCCGCGCGGCCGAGGCGAAACCCTCGCGGATGCGGTCGAAATCCCAGTCCTCCATTTCCTTGGGGAAGGAGCGGTGGATCGGCTCGCGCTTGCGCGAGGGCGCGACGACGGGCAGCCAGTTTTCCTTGTCCCAGCGTTCGCGCCGACCGCCATGGGTGAGCTGGATGGTGCAGGCCGCACCATGTTCATGCAGGCGCGAAGCGAGATCGCGGAGATAGGGCACGACCGTGTCGGTCGCGGCGTTGATCTGGCCGTAATAGTAGGAATTCTCGGGCGCCACGCCTGTCGCGCCGCCGCATTGGGCCATGCCGATACCGCCCTTGGCCTTCTCGACCTGATAGCGGATATAGCGCTCGGACGGGCGGCCGTGGTCGTTGTAGAGCGGCTGGTGGCTGGTGCTGAGAAAGCGGTTGCGGATCGTCAGATCCTTGATCCGCAAGGGCTCCAACAGCGCTTCGTAGCTGGCCATTGTCATCTCCTCCCCACCGAGGGTTGGCGCGAAATTAGATACCAATCAAACCCCGAATTCGGAGGTGACCTATTCGGTGAAATTCCGGAAATTCTCGCGCCAAACCGCCGCCACCTTGGGAACGGCCTCGATCCGATCCCGCGCGGCGGCGAGTTTGGGGCAGGCTTCACGGAACCAGTCCTGCTCGATCGCCCAGCGGCTCAACATGGCGGTGTAGAGATCGAGCGCGCTGGGCGACTCGCCCAGCAGATAGGGCGCGGGATCGAGCCGCGCCTCCATCGCCCGCCAATCGCGCTGAACCTCCTTCATCGCCATGCGCCGGACCTCGTCGCGTGCGGTTTCGCTTTCGGCGATCTCCCCGGAAAAAAAGTACCGGCGGACGGCTGGATAGACATTGGCCGCGAGATAGACCATCCAGCCGAGGAACGCCGGACGCTCCGGTGCATCCGTCGCGGGCGCCATGCCGGATTCCGGGTGGTCGTCGGCGATGGCGATCATCATGGCCGCGCTTTCGGTCACGATCCCGCCGCCGGGCATGGCGACGACCGGTATCTGGCCGAGCGGATTGACCGCCAGCAATTCCGCCGTCGGATGGTCCGGCGCATTGATGTCTATGCTCACGGTGCGATAGGGCGCGCCGACCAAATCGAGCAGCGCCAGAGGCCCGGCCGAGCCCGTTTGAATGCCGTGATAGAGCGTATAGATCTTGGTGTCCTCCCTCGGTTTCCGCCGACCGCCCTCAATCGCCCAGCACCGCGATGCCAAATTCGGCGCCCGCGTCTTCCAGCCAGCGCCAAAGGTAGTCGGCGTAGCTGCGCTGGACGTAGAGATCTAAACGCGCGCCGCCGTCATGCAGATGGATCAACACATCGGCCTTGCCGAGCAGGCTCTGGGCGCAGGAGCCGGCCGGAAAGGCAGAGGGGTGCAGGTCGAGCGGACAGCCCTTGGCCAGGACGTCGCGCGCGGCCGGCCCGGAGACGCCGATCACGGTGCGGCTGTCGGTCAGCACGGTCGCAGCGGCGTGAAGCCCGGCGAGGGCCTTGACCAGATCCTCGGCGAGGGGCGTTCCCTCATAGGGTATCACGGCCAGCAGCCATTCGTTCGGGCCGAGCCAGAAGGCCGTGACATCGTCGCCCGCCGTCACCGTGTTGGGCCGGAGCGGCAGGGCGAAGCCCAGTTCCTTCTCGACCGCGGCGAGGAAGGCCTTGTCGGCGGGATCGCCACGCAACCCGACCTTGCCCAAATGGGCCCGCTCGCACAGGACCAGGCCGGCATCGCCCGGATCGTCGACGGCGCGGGATTCGAGCCCGAGATGGGCCAGGACGCTCTGGCGCAGATAGCGTTCAGGCATGGAGGCGCCCTCCCTCCGGATCGTAGAAGATGGGTTTGGTCACCTCGGCCTCCACCGTGCGGTCGCGGAGCGGCAGGCTGACCGTCTCGCCGATCCGCGCGCGACCGCCCTTGACCAGGGCCAGGGCGATGGAGCGGCCGAGGATCGGGCTGTGATAGCTCGACGTGACATGGCCGATCATCGGCATGGGTGGGGCCGTACGCAGTTCGCCCACAATCTGCGCGCCTTCGGGCAGGACCACCGCAGGGTCCTTGGTCAGCAGGCCGACAAGCTGCTTGCGGTCGTCGCGGACCATGGCGGAACGGGTGAGCGACCGCTTGCCCAGGAAATCGGCCTTCTTCTTCGACACCGCCCAGTCGAGCCCGAGATCCTGCGGCGTGACCGTGCCGTCGATCTCCTGGCCCGCCGCCAGATAACCCTTCTCGGCCCTCAGGACATGAACCGCCTCGGCCCCGAATGGCGTGATGCCGTAACGCTGCCCAGCCAGCATCACGGCATTCCACAGGGCGAGGCCGAAGCCCGCGGCCACGTTGATCTCGTAGCTCATTTCGCCCGTGAAGCTGACCCGGAAGACGCGCGCCGGAATCTCCGCGACCCGGCCGTGTCGCGCGCTCATATGCGGGAAGGCGTCGTTCGAGAGATCGATATCGCGGCACAGTTCGGCCAGAAGATCGCGGGCACGCGGGCCGGCAATATTCACCACGGCCCATTGCTCGGTCACGGAGGTCAGCCAGACCTTGTAGTCCAGCCATTCGTTCTGGAGCCATTCCTCCATCCACCAGAAAGCGCCCGAGGCGTTCCCCGTGGTGGTGTGCATGAGGTAGTGGTCCTCGCCCAGGCGCGCGGTCACGCCGTCATCCATCACCATGCCGTCCTCGCCCAGCATGACGCCGTAGCGGCAGCGCCCGACGCCGAGCGAACCCCAGGCATTGGTGTAGATCCAGTCGAGCATGCGGGCCGAATCGGGCCCGCGAATATCGACCTTGCCCAGGGTGGAGCCGTCGCGGATGCCGACGCCCTGGCGCACGGCCAGGCATTCGCGCCGCACCGCGGCGGCACGGTCTTCGCCCTCCTTCGGGTAGTGGTCGGGCAGCAGCCATTGGCCGGCCGAATCGAAAACCGCCCCGGCCGAGACATGCCATGACTGCATAGGCGTGGTCCGCGCCGGATCGGCGAGCGCACCGACATCGCGCCCGGCGACCGCCCCGAAGGGCACTGGGGTATAGGGCGGGCGGAAGGTCGTCGTGCCGACCTCCGGCATCGTCTTGCCCAGGCTGTCGGCGAGGGCGGCGAAACCGGCCATACCGCCCATCTTGCCCTGGTCCGGCCCCATGCCGAGGGTGGTGTAGCGCTTGGCATGCTCGACCGAGCGATAGCCCTCGCGCACCGCCAGAGCGATATCAGCCACCGTCACGTCGTTCTGAACATCGACGAAATGCTTGGACTTGCCGCGCCCGACCGAATGCTTGCCCGGCACGACCGGCATATGACGGATAGGCCCAACGGC
>JAQCGR010000070.1 GCA_027619995.1 Pseudomonadota bacterium
GGCTGGAGCAGCTGCACGCGCTGCTGGAAGAGCGTTTGGAAGTGGATGACCGTGTCGTCTATCTGGGCAATGCCCTGGGCGGGCCGGAATGCCACCGAACGGTCGACCGGCTGCTGGTTTTCGAAAAGCGCTTCCTGGCCCGGCGCGGGGCCGAACGCGGCGATCTGGTCTGGCTGCGCGGGGCCCAGGAAGAAATGCTGCAGAAGCTCTTCCAGATCCAGATGGCGGTGGAGCCGGAGAAGGTGCTGGAATGGATGGTCGCGCGGGGCGCGGATCGCACGATCCGGGCCTACGGCGCGCGGGCGGACGATGCCTTCGCGGCAATCCGCCAGGGCACCATGGCGATCACCCATTGGACCATCGCCCTGCGCAAATCCTTCCAGGAACAAGGCCATCAAGCCTATTTCAATGCCTTGCAGCACGCCGCGCAGATGGGCGAGACGAGCTATCTCTTCGTCAATGCGGGTCTCGATCCCCGGCAGCCCCTCGACGAGCAGGCCGATTCATTCTGGTGGGATTCGGGCGCTTTCGAACGCCAGGAGACACCCTTTGCCGGGTTCGGCCGCACCATCCGCGGCTATGACCCCGAGGCCCGGGGCTTGGTCGAGACGGAAGTCTGGGTCAGCCTGGACGCGGGTTGCGGCCGGGGGGGCTCCCTGCTGGCCGCCTGTTTCGCGGAATGCGAGGGGATCGTTGACCGGATCGAGGTCTAGCTAGGCCCTTCCTCGGGCGGCAGGCCGATACCGTGATACTCTCCGAACTGCTGCAGTTTTTCGATCAGATAGCTGCCATAGCGCACCGGCGGCGGCGCGGGATGGGCGCCTGAGACCAGAACCGGCGCAGCCTCGATCACGGCATCCGAATTGGGCTCGAAGAAAAACGGCACCGAGACCCGCTCGCCGCGCCCGCCCAGCACCTGATGCGGCGTCGCCTGGAACAGGCCGTTGGTCCAGCGCTCCAAGGCATCGCCGAGATTGACCACGATACCGCCGTCGAGCGGCGGCACGTCGATCCATCGCCCGTCCAGGGTCTTGGCCTGAAGCCCGCCGATGCCGTCCTGGACGAGCAGGGTAACGCAGCCGCTATCGGTGTGTTCGGCGGTGACGATGGGGCGCGACCTTCCGTCATCCTCCCGCCAGCCCTCCGCCCCGAGCCAGTTGGCGGAGTGGACGCTGCGGGGTGGATAATGGTTGAGGCGAAGGGTCGAATTGCCGGGCCGGAAATGCCAGGCAAAATGGTCATCGGCGAGGTCCAGATGGCGCGCCATGGCCGCCAGCACGGCGAGCCCGAGGCGTTCCATGGTGTCGAAACGCGCGGTCATCTCGGCGCGCCAGCCGGGCAGCACGGCCTCGTCCGGCCAGGGGTTGGGCTCGACCAGGGGATCGCCGGCGACACGCGGATCGTCCGGCGCGAAATCGGGGCCGATATCGATACTTTCCTTGTAGGAGGGGTCGCCCTCGATCAGCGGGAAGAAGCCGCGATAGAAATTGGGACTGGCCGGATTGTATTTGCGCCGCGCCATGCGGCGCTTTTCGGTCTCGGGCAGAGAGAACACGGCCGTCAGGCGGTCGCGGGTCGCATCCTCCAGGCGGAAGGGAGCGGGCAGCTTGGCCAGAACAAGGAAGCCGGAGTCGCGGCACGCCCTTCCGATGGCGGCGTCGCAGGCATCCCGCCCGGGGCCCGACGGGGCGAGGAGAGGACGGGCGTCGATAACGGGAATGCCGGGACCGGTCATCGGGCGGCGGAACGGCGGCCCCGTTCCTCACCTTCGGCGATGCCCTTGCTAGGCGTCGGCATGGGACGATCTTGCGGCAAGAGCTTCGGGGCGGAAAGCGCGAATCGCCACCCGGAGTGCCGGCATCCGGTCTAGTATCGGGACGCAAAGAGCGGCGGAAGGGACGCGCGCATGGAGAATTTCACCCCTGTTTCCGGGGCGATCGGCGGGGCGATGATCGGCCTCGCCGCGGCCATTCTGCTGCATGGCTCCGGCCGGATCGCTGGCATCAGCGGCATTCTCGGCGGGTTGCTCGGCGCGGGCGGTAAGGATACCTGGTGGCGCCTGGTCTTCATCCTCGGTCTGGTGGGCGGCGCCTTGGCGGTCGGTTTTGCGGATCCCGCGACGGCGGCGATCACGATCGAGGCATCCTGGCCCGTACTGGTCCTGGCCGGGCTGCTGGTCGGATTCGGCACGCGGCTGGGCAATGGCTGCACCAGCGGCCACGGGGTCTGCGGTCTCGCGCGCCTGTCGCAGCGCTCCATCGTCGCGACGGCGGTCTTCTTCGCGGTCGCGGCGGCGACGGTTTTCGTCATGCGGCATGTGATGGGGGGCGGGGCATGATCCGCCTGTTGACGGCCGGCGCGAGCGGGCTGCTCTTCGGCGCCGGGCTTGCGGTGTCGAGCATGATGAACCCGGCAAAGGTCATCGGCTTCCTCGATTTCGCGGGGAATTGGGATCCGACCCTGGCCTTCGTCATGGCGGGCGCGCTCGCGGTCACGGTGCCGGCCTTCCGTCTGGCCAAGGCTCGGCCGGAGGCCCTGTCGGGCGATTCGATCGCCTTGCCCCGCCGGCGCGATATCGACGCCCGGCTGGTTGGCGGCGCGGCCCTTTTCGGACTGGGCTGGGGCATCGCCGGGTTTTGCCCGGGCCCGGCCCTGGCGGCCCTGTCCACCGGGCTGCCCGAAGTCTCCGCCTTCGCGCTCGCGATGCTTGCCGGTATGGGACTTTATAAGTTGGCCTTCCGCGAATGAATTGCCCTGTCTTGGGACGGTTCGGCGCGGTGGGGGGAGAGGTGAAAATGCCGTCGGTTGAGGTCGCCGGGAGAGAGGTGTTCTACGAGGCGCCGCGCGAGTCGGGTGCCGGGCATGGTCATGTCGTGCTGCTGGTCCACGGCGCTTTCGACCATCACGCGCTCTGGCGCGAGATCGTCCATGCGCTGGCCCGCGGTCATAGGCTCGTCGCCGTCGATCTACCGGGCCATGGCCGTTCGACCGGCCCAGCCCTGAACGATGCGGCGGGTTGCCGGGCCTTCCTCGCGGAACTGGTCGAGGCGCTGGGCCTGCCGCCCTTCGTCTTCTGCGGTCATTCCATGGGCGGGTCGATGGCCGTGGATTTCGCCCTGCATTTTCCCGAACGGGTGGTGGGGCTGATCCCGGTCGGCTCGTCCCCGGACTGGGATATTCCGGCCTTTTTCATCGACGGCTGGGACACGGACCCCGCGGCCGTTTATCGGGAGAATCTCGCCTATCTCTTCTCGAAGAAAACCGCGCCCGATCTGATCACGGCCTATGACCGGCAGATACGATCGACGCCGCCGAGCCACTGCCAGGCCGATATGCGGGTCTGCGCGTCCTTCCACCAGGCTGGACGCTTGGGCGAAATCGATCTGCCGACCTGCGTTGTCTGCGGCGACGAGGAGTTCTGGATCGACGGTTCGCGCGCCCTGCACGAGGGCATCGCCGGTGCGAGTCTGTAGGTCATTTCCGGTGCCGGTCACGCCCTGCCGCTCGAACGGCCGGAGGGCCTGGCCGAGGTCATGCTGCGCTTCCTGGAGACGCTGCCGCGATGACCGAATCCGTGCGACACGACGCGGTGGTGATCGGCGGCGGTATCGCCGGGCTGGCCGCGGCGGCCGCCCTGGCCGAGCGCGACGTGGTTCTGTTCGAGGCGGCGGACCGCGTCGGTGGCCGCATCTTGTGCCAGGGCGCAGGGAATTATTGGTTGAACCTGGGCGCCCATATCCTGGGCAGGACGGAAAGCCCGATGGCTCGTCTGGCCACCGAAACGGGCTCGGAACTGCTGCCGATCCAGGGCCATATGGCGGCGGTCTGGGCGAAGGGGAGGCTGGTGCGTCACGGCAAGGTCGAGAGCTATCCCTTCCGCCTGAACATGTCCCTGGGCGCGCGTCTTTCCCTGATCCGCACGGGACTGCGCCTGCGCGCGGCGAACCGGCGGGCTTCTCAGGGCATCCAGGACGCCATCCATGGCGACCGGGTCTTCGCCGGGTCATATCCCACGGTGGCGGGTGACGGCCCGCTCGATGCCCGGAGCTTCGCGGAGGTTCTGGGACCCATGCACCCGGAGGTCGACGCCTTGCTGCGCGCGGGCTGCAACCGCCTGTCGGGCGAACCCGAGGCGATGAGCGGCCATTTCGGCAGCCTGATCGTCGGCGGATTGTGGAGCAGTGCGACGCGCACGGCCCATAGCGTGCGTGGCGGAATGGGCGCGATCACGGACGGGTTGGCCGCGAGGCTCGGCAATCGCATTGTGACGGGCGCGCCCGCGCTGGGGTTGGGGCAGGACGGCGAAGGCGTCCGCCTGCGGATCAACCGCGACGGCAGGGAGGAAGTGATTCTGGCCCGCCATGCCGTGATCGCGACGCCCGCGCCGGTCGCGCGGCGCATCGTCGCGGACCTCCCCGAGGACAAGGCGGCAGCCCTCGACCATGTCGCCTACGGCCCCTATGTCGTGATGGCGGCGGCCACGACCGAGAGCGGCCCCATGCCCTACGACGATCTCTACGCGATAGCGGTCGCGGGGCGGACCGTCACCATGATCTTCAACAGCGCCAACGCTCTGCGCGGCCCGGATGGGTCCGCCCGCGCGCCGGGCGGCGCTCTCATGGCCTATGCAGGGGCGGACAAGGCGCGCCTCCTCGCGGGGCGGACGGATGACGAAATCCGCGCGCTTTTCATCGGGGAGATCAACGAGGTCTTGCCCGAAACAAGGGGCCTGATCGGCGAGACGCGCATCCAACGATGGGAGCACGGCTATCCCTATTGGCGCCCGGGCCGGTTGGATATCCAGGACGCGCTGGCCCGGCCCTTCGGGCGGATTCATTTCGCCGGGGATTATGTGGAATACCCGTCGACCGATCCGGCCGCGCGCTCGGGCCAGATGGCGGCGCAGGCGATCCTGGACGCCCTGGCGACGGAGGGGGGATGACATGGACTATATCGGCAAGAGCATCCGGCGGGACGAGGATTTCCGGTTTCTGCGCGGCCGGGGCCGCTTTGTCGACGATCTGAAGGCGCCGGACGCCCTCTGGGCGGCCTTCGTGCGCAGCCCCCATGCCCATGCCCGGATCGGCGCTCTGGACGTTGCGGAGGCGGAGCGCATGCCGGGCGTCGTCGCGGTCCTGACCGGGGCCGACTGGACGGCGGAGGGATACGGCGAAATGCCCTGTCTGGCGCCGGAGAGCTTCTCCGACGGCCGGTCGATGAACGAGGCGTTGCGCCCGGTCCTTTCCGCGCAACGGGTGCGCCATGTCGGCGAACCGGTGGCGATGGTCGTCGCCGAAACGCGCGACCGGGCCAATGACGCCGCCGAGGCCGTGACCGTCGAGTACGACGCGCTGCCGGCTGTCGTCCATCCCCTGGACGCCCTGGCGCCGGATGCCCCAGTCCTTCACGAGGGTTTCGGCACCAACCTATGTCAGCATGCGGAATACGGAGACCGAGAGGCGACCGACGCCGCCTTCGCCCGCGCCGGTCATGTCAGCCGCGTGACGTTCCGCAACGGCCGGGTCTCGCCCACGCCCATGGAGCCGCGCTCCTATCTGGCAGAATTCGATTCCAGCCGCGAGCGCATGACCCTCTGGGCCACGGCCCAGGCGCCGCATCTGCTCCAGCGCGCCCTGGCGCAAAGCATCTTTCGCGTGCCTCTGTCCAAGGTCCGGGTGATTTCCCCCGATGTCGGCGGCGGTTTCGGGACCAAGTTCTATATTTATCCCGAGCCGCCAGCGCTGGTCTGGGCCAGCCGCCGGCTCGGTCGCGCCGGGCGCTGGACCGCCACGCGGGCAGAGGCCCTGGCCAACGACACCCATGCCCGGGACATCGACACCGAGGCGGAGATGGCCTTCGACGCGGACGGCCGTATCCTGGCTCTGCGCTGCCGCTCGACCGCCGCCTATGGCGCTTATCTCAGCACCTTCGCGCCGCAGATCCTGTGTTCGATCTATGCCGGGACGCTGACAGGGCCCTATGCGATCCCGGCGGCCCATGCGACCGTCGACGGAGTCTATACCAACACCGCGCCGATCGATGCCTATCGCGGGGTGAAACAGGCGCCGAACTTCGTGCATGAGCGGCTGATCGAGCGGGGCGCGCGGGAGATGAAGATCGATCCCGCCGAAATCCGCCTGCGGAACTATATCCGGCCCGACGCCTTCCCCTATACCAACGCTTTCGGCTCGACTTACGATTCGGGCGATTCCCCGCGCCAGCACGAGACACTGAAGGGGATCGTCGATCTCGACGCCCTGCGCGCCGAACAGGCGGCGCTGCGCGCCCGGGGCATCCGCCTGGGGATCGGCTGGGCGGCGGTCCAGGAAACGGCGGGCATGGGGGCCGAGCCGGCTGCTGGCATCCTTCGGTACCAAGGTCGGCGGCTGGGAATCGGCGCGGGTCGAGGTTCATGCCGATGGGCGCGCGACCCTCTGGGTCGGCACGCATAGTCACGGTCAGGGGCACGAAATCACCTTCCGCCAGATCGTCGCCGACGGGTTGCGCATACCCATAGAGCATATCGAGTTCACCCAGGGCGACACCGATCTGGGGCCGGGAAATTTCGGCACGGGCGCCGCGCGCGCCCTGTCGACGGCAGGGATGGGATTGGTCGAGGCGAGCAGGCGGGTGGTCGAAAGGCCCGGCGGCTGGCCGCGCATATGATGGAATGCGCGCTCGAGGACGTGAGCCACGGCGACGGCCACTTCGAGATCGGTGGCACCGACCGCTCGGTGAGTTTCGAGGATGTCGCCGCCCTAGCCTTCGCCGGGGCCGACTATCCCGACGAGGATTTCGAACTCGGCCTGAATGCGATGGTATTCCACGACCCGCCGGCCTTCAACCATCCGACGGCCCTGCATCTCGCCGTGGTGCTGGTCGACGAAGAAACCGGCCGGGTGACCCTGCGCGACTTTGCCGCAGTGGACGACTGCGGCATGATCGTCAATCCGATGGTGGTTGAAGGGCAGGTCCATGGCGGCGCGGCCCAGGGTATCGGCCAGGCGATGCTGGAGCGCATCGTCTATGACGGCGAGGGCCAACTCCTGTCCGGTTCCTTCATGGACTACGCCATGCCGCGGGCCGACGACCTGCCGTCCTTCCGCACAGCCTTCCAATGCACGCCCAGCCCGACCAACGTGCTCGGGGTGAAAGGCGGCAGCGAGACCGGGACTGTCGGCCCGCCGGCCGCAATTCTTCATGCCATCGAGGACGCCTTGGCCGAACTGGATATCCGCGGTCTCGACATGCCCTACACGCCGGAGCGGGTGTGGCGCGCGATCCGCGCCGCCTCAGCCGCCGATGCGGCGTAGCTCCCGCGGGTAGTCGCTCAGGGCTTCGCAGCCGTCCTCCGTCACCAGGATGGTTTCGCTGATGCCGATGCCGAAGCGGCCCGGCAGGCGGAAGGCCAGGGGCAGGTGGAAGGTCATGCCGGGGCGGAACGGCTCCTCCACCCCTTCGGCGATGAAGCCGATGCTGTCGGCCCAGGTCGGCGGATAGCCAACCCCGACATGGTAGCCATAGACCCCGGCGATATAGGCCTCGTTATCCACCGCGCGGTGGGCGGCGCGGGCTTCCAGCGCCACGTCATGGCAAAGCCGCCCGGGCCGCACCCCGTCGAGCACGGCCTGAAGGGTGGCGAGGCAGGCTTCGATGACCTTGTCCGCCCCAGCGGGCGGCGCGCCGAGGCAGGCCATGCGCATCAACGGGGCGGTGTAGCGTTTGAAATTGCCGCCATATTCCATGAAGACGAGATCGCCGTCTTCCAGCGACACGCGGCGATGGGTCTGGTGCCCGCCGCCGGTGCGGACGCCGGTCGTCGCCAGGGGCTGGATGGCCAGGAAGTCGCTGCCCTCGGCGAGCATCGCGTCGAAGCCCGCGCGCACGATATCGTTATCCGTGATGCCCGGGCGGATCGCCGCGATGGAAGCTTCGATGCCCGCCACGGTGATGGCGGAGGCCCGTCGCACGCAGTCGAGTTCGGCCGGCGACTTGATCATGCGCAGGCGGCCGACCAGATCGCTCGCATCCCGGATATCCGCCCCGGCCAGGCCGGCCAGCAGGGCCTGATGACTGTCAGCGCGCAACCCGGCGCGACGCGGTTGCAGACCGATGAGCCCGCGATCCAATTCGCGTCGCTCGAGAATATCCGCCAGTTCCGCGCCCATGCCGCCGGGATGGACCCAACTGCCCAGCACGACGTCCTCGACCCAGGTGTTCATGATGGCGGCGGGGATCTCCATGGTCGTGGCATGAAGGAAGGGCGCGCCCTCCTGCGGCAGGGCGAGGACGGCATGATTGCCGACCCCGAAGGTGTCGTAGCCGGTCAACCAGTTTAGATCGCAATGGTGGCTGACCAGGAGGAGGTCGAGTTCCTCCGTCGCCATGGCCTTGCGGACCGCCAGAAGGCGCGAATCGTATTCGGCCATCGGAAAGACAAGACCGGCGGCGCCCAGGGCTTCGGCCAGCTTTTCGGCATAGGTCGGTGCGTCCATGGGACTCCTCAAGCCGTTCGAACGAGCGTTGTGCCAATCATCCTTCGAGACGCTCTCTTGCGCGAACTCCTCAGGACGAGGAGAGATAATATTCCACTTCACCCTGGGGAGGACCGCCTCCGAGACGCGCGCTTGCGCGCGTCTAATGCAGCCGGTCGCGCAGGCGCATCTTGATGGGGCCGGTGGCGCGGCTGTGAATGAACTGGTCGATATGCGGCTCGGTGCTTTGCATCGCTTCCTCCGCCCCACCACTCCAGATGACGCGCCCGTCGAAAACCATGGCGATCCGGTCGGCGAGATCGGTGGCGCCCTTCATATTGCTGGTTACGGCGACGATGGTGGCCTTCAGGCGGGTTTTTTCCTTGAGGATCAGCTTGGTAATGGCGTTGGTCATGATCGGATCGAGGCCGGCCGTGGGCTCGTCCAGAACCAGAATCTCCGGATCGTCGGCAATGGCGCGGGCGATGCCGACGCGCTTCTGCATGCCGCCCGACAATTCGACCGGGTAGAGCTGGGCCGTGTCCGGCGGCAGGCCGACATGGCGCAGCTTGTCGATGGCGATGGCGATCAATTCCTCCCGACTCAACCGCTTTTCGCGGCGCAGGCGGAAGGTGATGTTTTCCCAGACCTGCAGGGAATCGAACAGCGCGCCGTATTGAAACAACATACTCATTTTCGGCAGGGTGCGCTGCCGCTCGCCCGGTCCCATGCCGTTGGTGTCGTGCCCGTCGATGCGCAAGCTTCCGGAATCGGGCGCCATCAGGCCCATGATCGTCTTCAACAGGACCGTCTTGCCGGAGGCTGAAGGGCCAACCAGCACGAGGCTTTCGCCCCGCCCTACCTCGAGATCGAGCCCGTCCAGCACGACATTGTCGCCGAAGCGCTTGCCGATGCCGGCGATTTCGATGAGGGGGCCGCCCCCTGTGCCGTTTCCGTCCGTCATGAAGTCCCATCGATTCCGATTGCGCCGCACTCTATCAGACCGTTTGCGGCGATCCATGCGCAAACAGACTGCAAACAGGCTAATGTCCCGGACCATGACCGATGCGCCTGAAATCTACATCGACGCGGACGCCTGCCCGGTGCGGCGCGAAATCCTGCGCGTGGCGGAGCGGCATGGGTTGGTCGTCCATATCGTCAGCAACCGGGGCTTTCGCACGGGCACCGACCCGCGTGTGCGCAACGTGCTCGTGCCCGAGGGGCCGGATGCGGCGGATGACTGGATCGCTGAGCGTGTCCAGCCGGGCGATATCGTGATCACCGGCGATATCCCGCTGGCCGACCGCATCATCAAGGCCGGCGGCCAGGCCATCGGCCATGACGGCCGGCCCTTCACCGAGCAGGGCATCGGCGCGGTCCTGGCCACCCGCGACCTGATGGCGCATCTGCGCGACACCGGCGCGATTCAGGGCGGCGGCGGGCGTGCGATGAACGACCGCGACCGGCAACGCTTCGTCGATGCCTTGGAAGCGGCCGTGCGGGGCGGCGGGTGATTGTTGCGCCGCCCTTGCCCAAAGGGACGTTTGGTCGTCTATCCTTGTCGATGACGACGACTCCAGAGGGAAGCGAATGACCCGTTACGCCCTGCTCATCTTCCTGGCGCTGCTCGCCCCGGCGGTCCTGGCGATCGGTTCGGTCTGGCAACCCGCGCTGTGGATCGCGGCGGGATTGGTGCTGCTCGTGGCGCTCGGCATCTACGACCTCGTGCAGACGCGCCACAGCCTGCTGCGCAACTATCCGGTGATCGGCCATCTGCGCTGGATCTTCGAGGGCATCCGGCCGGAAATCCGCCAATACCTGATCGAGAGCGATCGCGACGAGGTGCCGTTCAGCCGCGAACAACGCTCCATCGTCTATCAGCGCGCGAAGGGGGAAGAGGATCGCCGCCCCTTCGGCACGCGCCATGACGTCTACGCCGCCGGCTATGCCTGGCTGACCCATTCGATCGCGTCGCGAGCCCATGGCGAGGGCGACCACCGCGTCCGTATCGGCGGCGAAGCCTGCCGCAAGCCCTACGACTCCTCCATCTACAACATCTCGGCGATGAGCTTCGGCTCGCTCGGCGCCCATGCCATTTCGGCCCTCAACGAAGGGGCCCGCATCGGCAAGTTCGCCCATGACACGGGGGAGGGCGGGATCAGCCGCTATCACCGCCACGGCGGCGATCTGGTCTGGGAGATCGGCAGCGTCTATTTCGGCTGCCGCGATCATGCGGGCCGGTTCGACCCCAAGCGGTTCGCCGAACGCGCGGCGGACGATCAGGTCAAGATGATCGAGGTCAAACTGTCCCAGGGCGCCAAGCCCGGCCATGGCGGGGTCCTGCCCGGTGAAAAGGTGACGGCCGAGATCGCCGAGGCGCGCGACGTGCCAGTGGGCGTGGACTGCGTCTCGCCCCATTTCCATTCGACCTTCTCGACCCCCATCGAGTTCGCCCATTTCCTGCAGCAGTTGCGCGACGCATCCGGCGGCAAGCCGGTCGGCTTCAAGCTCTGCGTCGGCCATCGGTGGGAATTCATGGCGCTGGTCAAGGCGATGCTGGAAACCGGCATCCTGCCCGACTTCATCGTGGTCGACGGCAAGGAGGGCGGCACGGGCGCCGCGCCGCTCGAATTCACCAACCATGTCGGCACGCCCCTGGCGGAAGGGCTGACCTTCGTGCGCAACGCGCTGATCGGCGCCGGGCTGCGCGACCGCATCCGCCTGGGCGCCAGCGGCAAACTGGTCACCGCCTTCGACCTCGTCTGGGCTCATGCGCTGGGGGCGGATTGGTGCAACTCGGCGCGCGGCTTCATGTTCGCGCTCGGCTGCATCCAGGCCCAGGCCTGCCACACGAATCGCTGCCCGACCGGGGTCACGACCCAGGACCCTCTGCTGCAACGGGGCCTGGTCGTGGCGGACAAGGCGCAGCGGGTCGCGCTGTTTCACCGCAACACTCTGCGCGCGCTGGACGAGATCGTCGCGGCGGCGGGCTTCGAGAAGCCGATGAATCTCCAACCCTGGTATTTGATGGTCCGCCAGAAGAACGGCGAGGTGCTGTCCGCCGACAAGGCCTTCCCGCTGCTGGAACCTGGCTCGCTGCTTCAAAGCGAGAGCGGCCACGATGTCTATGACGGCGCCTGGCGCCTGGCACGCAGCGGGAGTTTCGCGCCGGCGGAATAGGCGCGCTGGCATGTTCGCTGTCCGGGCGAAGCTTGCGTAACATGAGTCTCGAATGACTCATCGGGGGATTCGAATCATGGTGAGAAGCAGTCTTGCATCGCTGAACGGCCGGCGTTTCGACGTCGTCGTCATGGGCGGCGGCGTTGTCGGGGCGAGCGCGGCTCAACACCTGGCGGCGGAGGGCTATGCGGTCCTGCTGGTCGACAAGGGCGATTTCGGATCGGGATCGAGCAGCCGGTCGGGCCGCTTGCTCCATTGCGGCCTGCGTTATCTCGAACCGGGGGAGGGGCTGTCCTACGTCGTCTCCGGAAGTTCCCCCGTGCTCAAGTTCCTGGCCGATCCCAAGATGTTCCTTTCGGGCTGCCGGCGCGCGCGCGAGGCCATGGCCTGCCGCGCCCAGATGGCCCGGACCATGCGCGCGCGGTTGAGTCCGGAGACCTTCTACGTGCCGGTCTGGAAGGGCGGAAAATACAAGCCCTGGCACCTCTCGGCGGCGTTCGGGATGCTCAAGCTGCTGGGACCCAAGGATGTGCCGCTGGAAGCGCGCAACTACAAGCAATCCGAGTTCATGTGTCTAACGTCAGCGCCTTTGGGACAGATTGAGGGTTTTGCACAACGGAGGATTTCTGGTTCATCGTAG
>JAQCGR010000071.1 GCA_027619995.1 Pseudomonadota bacterium
CCCGCCACTATCAGATCGCGGCGGAGGCCGGTAATCCGTCCGCCCAATACGCCTTGGGCCTGCTCTATATCGCCGGGAAGGGCGTGCCCCAGGATTATGAGCGGGCGGCGGCGCTCTTCCTGGCCGGGGCCGAGGGCGGCGATATCAATGCCGAGATCGGCCTCGCCCGGCTCTACCGGGCGGGCCTCGGCGTGCCTCAGGACGAGACGGAGGCTGCGCGGTGGTATCGACGCGCGGCCATTCAGGGCGATGAAGAAGCGAAGCGAGAACTGGACGAACTGTCCCCCGATGCCCAAGCCGCCGCCCGGAGGGCAGAAACCGCGGACCCGCAACCTGCTGCCGCGGCCGATGACGGCACGGCAGCCGCGAAAGCCCCCGATGGGGCAAATCCGGAACCCTTCAGGCCGCAGGCGGCTGAAGCCGCCATGCCTGCCGATGCCGAACAGGCCTTTCTTTTGGCCATGCGCCACGCGCGCGGCATCGAGGCCGAGCAGGACACGGCGCGCGCCATGGCGCTGCTGCGCCATTCGGCGCTCATGGGCTATGCCCCCGCCCAGCTTCAATACGGCCTGCAATTGGGCGAAGGGCGCGGCGCGGCGCGCGATCCCGAGGCGGCGATCGGCTGGATTCGCAAGGCGGCGGAGCAGGACCTGGCCCCCGCCCAGCTGGCCATGGGACTGGCACATCTGAACGGCCAGGGCACGACGCTGGACGACAAGGCGGCTGCCGGCTGGCTGGCCAAGGCGGCCAAGCAGGATCATCCGGCCGCGCTGTTCAATCTGGCGCAGCTCTACCGTCTGGGTCGGGGCGTGCCGGCGGATCCGGCCGAAGCCAGGAGCCTGTATGAACGCGCCGCCGAACTCGGCGACACCAACGCCCAATACAATCTGGGCATCGTCTACTATCAGGGTGTCGGCGTGGAGGAAGATCGCGAGCGCGCGATCGAATGGTTCCGGCGCGCGGCGGAAAACGGCGATCAACGCGCCCTCTATAATCTCGGTGTGATGTACGCCAAGGGCGACGGAATCGAGAGCAATCCCGTCCAAGCTTTCGTCATGCTTGCCGGTGCGGCCGCCCGGGGATTCGAGCCCGCGGTCGAAGCTCGAGACGTCCTGCGCGATCAACTGGACGAAGACCAGGTCGCATCGGCCGAAGACCTTGCCGCGATATTCCTCGCCGCCTTGAATAACGATCCGGTGGCCCAGGCCCTGATGGGCGATATCTATATCGAGGGCGCGAAACTGCCGCGCGAGGACCGGAGCGCGTTCCGGTGGTATAGCCGCGCGGCGCGTGGCGGTCATGCCGAGGCTCAGTATTCCCTGGGTTTACTCTATGAGACCGGCATCGGCACAAAGAAGGACTTCGCCTATGCCCTCTATTGGCTGGGTCGAGCCGAGAGTGCCGGAGTCGAGAAGGCGCCCGAAGCGCTCGCCCGTGCCAATCGAAAGGCCGACGACAAGGACCGCGTGCGCGTGCGCGACGTCGCGACCGAATTGGCCGTGCAGTAGCCCCCCCATTCAATAGCCGCGTCACCCGGCCTGACGCGCGCGCTCCCGCTCCTCGCTCGGCTTCACGTCTTCGGAACGAAGATACAGCGCCAGCGCGATCACCATGCACAAGGCGAGGAAGGCGAAGACCGCGCGATAGGCCGTTTCCGGCACGCCGCCGCCGGATGCCTCCGGAAAGGCGCCGACAATCACGCCCGTGATCGATTGCAGAACGGCGACCCCGACGAAAACCACCAGATTCACCGCCGTCACGGTGCGCCCCACCAGGCGTTCCGGAAAGAACGCCTTGCCGTGCGGCACGACCAGCACGTAGTGCGAGGTGCATAGGATGAAACAGACCAACAGCGCTCCGGCCAGCCAGAGCGGCGGAACAGGCAGAAGGGCCAGCGCGATGAGCAGGCCGATCGTCACCACCGTGCCGGCTACGACCACCCATTTGCGCGTATCGAACCGCCGGTCCAACGGCCCGTAGAGCAGGATCCCGCCGACCACCGCCATGGACATGTAGAGGATCACATCGCCCCGCGCGATGCCGTCGAGGCCGTGGACATCGGCCAGATAGGGCCCCGCCCAAAGGGCGCGGACAACCAGCATGGCTGGATAGGACACGAAGGCCATCGGCAGCAGAAGCAGCAGTAGCCGATACCGGAACACGGCGGCGGTCCCCGCCAGAATCTCACGCAGACTCTCGCGGCGCCGGGCATGGAAAGGATGGTCGGCCGGCGCATCCCGCACGGAAAGCAGAACCAGCACCGACAATGCCCCGGTGAACAATGCCAGCCAGAGATAGGTGCCGCGCCACCCGATCGCATCGACCGCCGCCAGAAGGGGCGTGGCCGAAAGCATCGTGCCGGTATTGCTGAAGGCGACGATGAAGGCGGCTACCGTGGCGAATCGATCGGCCGGGAACCAGCGCGCGGCGGCGACCAGCCCGCCCATATAAACCCCGGAACAGCCCAGGCCGAGCAGAAGCTGACCCGCCAGGATGCCGCCGAAACCCCGCGCATTTGAAAATTGCAGCGCACCCAGGACGGCGAAGAGCAGCAATCCGGCGACAGTACGCCTGGGGCCGAATCGGTCGAGCATCATGCCCACGGGAATCTGCATGGCCGCGAAGGTGATGAAAAAGGCGCTCGTCACCAGACCGAGCTGTTCGGGCGTCAGGGACAGGTCGCGCATCACCTCGGGTGCGATGGGCGAGACCGCGGTGCGAAAGAACTGGCTGACGATCAGGGTAAAGGCCAGGGTCGCGACGATCCGCAGGGCCGTCGCGCTCATCCCACGCGCTCCGGCGCCGCGTCGACGATCGGCCATCCTAGCTTCGCCACCGCAGGGTTCGGGCCCGGATCGGATTCATGAAGGGGCGTCCCTCCTCGTCCGCCCGTTCCCATTCGCGCTTGAGTTGATAGTACCAGCGCGCCTGGGTGTCCGAATCGTTGATCAACATCAGGGAAGGCTCATAGGCTAGGCCTTCCTGCTGGAGCGCCACCACATCCCGGTCCTGGCGCAGGAAGCGGCGCGCGAAGGGCCGCAAGATCGGGGCAAAGGGAGTCAGCCAGGGCACGTTCCAATAGATCAAGTGATTGATCTCGGTTTCTCCGGCGCGCAGCGGCGTCACCGCCGTCAACCCGACGACCGTGTATTTGCTGGTCGTGATGTGTTCGACGCGTATGCCGGGCAGGCGGAAGCGTATCTCGGTCTCCGGCGCGCCGCCGAGCAGCTTGTATGCGAAGGAGTTCGAACTGGGCTGGTGGCGCACCATCTTGAAGCCATGTTCCGACGGCGCGAAATCCTTGGCCTTTTCATGCATGGAGTGGCGCGAGCGCCACCACCAGGACTGATGGACATAAGGCCCATGCGCCGGATCCATCAGGCCGACCACGGCATGATCGATCTCGCAGGGGAAATGCGTCTTCTCGGCGATATGCAGATCGTTCGCGCCGAGTTCGGGAATCTCCGGCGGGGCCGGCAGGGTCTTGTCCTCCGCCGTCGCATCGCCGTGCCAGATCCACAGGCAGCCGCGCGATTCGCGCAGGGCAAAACTGCGGACCTTGACCCGATCGAGATTGAAATTCTGACCTTCGACGAGCGAGGGGATGGCCGTGCAGGTCCCGCCTTTGTCGAAACGCCAGCCGTGGTAGCAGCATTCGACCTCGCATCCGTCGAACCGGCCGTGACTCAAGGGGATGCCCCGATGGGGGCAGATATCCTCAATCGCAAATGGCTCGCCCGCGGTCGTGCGTCCGAACAGGACAGGCCGGCCCAGGACCGTCTTGTGAAGCATCCGCCCGGCGCCAAGCTCTCGGCTGGCCAGGGCAAAATACCAGATGTCGCGAAGCCACATGCCGGGAGGAATAGTCCGCAACCACGCGCCCCGCAAGACCCCGGCGCGCATGGCCGACCCGCGCGGTTGCGCGATGCTTCCGTCGGCCTATAACCTCGGCTCGAACAATTGCCCGAACCGACCCCATTCCGGCCGCGACAGGCAGGGAAAGAAGAACGAGGCGTACCGCCATGCCCGGCCAGAACGATCCTCGAAACGCCAAGCTATATGAGGACGGCCTCCAGAGGGTGGCGGCGAACCATGCGCCACTGACTCCGCTGACGCAGCTATCCCGGGTTGCCGGCACCTGGCCGGACAAGACGGCGATCATCCACGGCCCCGACCGCATCACCTATGCCCGGTTCTACGAGCGGGCACGGCGCCTTGCCTCGGCCTTGGCGGCGCGCGGGATCGGTCTGGGCGACACGGTCAGCGTCATGGCGCCCAATACCCCGCCCATGCTGGAAGCCCATTTCGGCGTGCCGATGGCAGGCGCCGTGCTCAACGCTCTCAACACCCGGCTCGACGCCACGACCCTGGCCTTCATCCTCGAACACGCGGAGGCGAAGGCGCTGATCACCGACCGCGCCTATTCTCCCGTCATCAAGGAAGCCTTGGCTCGCACCAAGGCGCGCCCCTTCGTTATCGATATCGACGACCCCCTGGCCGAGGGCGAGGGCGAACTTCTGGGCGCGACGGATTACGAAAGTTTCATCGCCGGCGGCGATCCGGATTTCGCCTGGCGGATGCCGGAGGACGAATGGCAGGCCATCGCGCTCAACTACACATCGGGCACAACGGGCAACCCCAAGGGCGTTGTGTTCAGCCATCGGGGCACCGCGCTGAATGCCATGGGCCAGGTCATCGCCTTCGGCCTCGACGCGCGCACCCGCTACCTCTGGACCCTGCCGATGTTCCATTGCAACGGCTGGTGCTACACCTGGGGCGTGACGGCGGCGGGCGGCACCCATGTCTGCCTGCGCAAGGTCGAACCGGCGCCTATCTTCGCCTCGATCGGCGAACATCGGGTCAACCGGCTGTGCGGCGCGCCCGTCGTGCTCAACATGCTGATCCACGCGCCCGGCGCGGCGGATATCCGCTTCGACCACGAGGTGCGGGTGGCCACGGGCGGGGCGGCCCCGCCCAGTCCCGTCATCGCCAAGATGAACGCCATGGGATTCGACGTCCTGCATCTATACGGCCTGACCGAAAGCTACGGCCCCGCAACCATCTGCGCCTGGCAGGAGGAATGGGACGATCTCGGCCATGACGACCAGGCCCGTATGATGGCCCTTCAGGGCGTGCCCTACCCCACCCTGCAGGATGTCATGGTCGCGGAACCGGAAACCATGGCGCCGGTCCCCTCGAACGGCCGGGAACTCGGCGAGCTCATGCTGCGCGGCAACACGATCATGAAGGGCTATATCAAGAATCCCGCCGCGACGGACGCGGCCTTCCGTGGCGGGTGGTTCCATACCGGCGACCTCGCCGTGCGCCACCCCAACGGCTATGTCGAGATCAAGGACCGCTCGAAGGACATCATCATTTCCGGCGGCGAGAATATCTCCAGTCTGGAGGTCGAAGAGGTGCTTTACAGCCACCCGGCCATCGTCGAGGCAGCGGTCGTCGCCCGGTCCCACGAGCATTGGGGCGAAACGCCCTGCGCTTTCGTCACGGCGAAAGAGGGCGCGGGCCTGAGCGAGGCGGCGGTGATCGAATATTGCCGGGCGAAAATGGCCCATTTCAAAGCGCCGAGAACGGTCGTCTTCGGCCCCTTACCCAAGACCTCGACCGGCAAGATCCAGAAATTCGTGCTGCGCGAACGGGCGGAAATGCTCGACTCATTACAGCCCGATGCCCCCGAATAGGGCATCCGGGGCGGAGCGTGATAAACTGTTAGCCATGATTGGGTAAACATTCCCGGGCACAAGGATTGCATTGCTCGGCCACACGGCGCAGGCAAGACGCCGCAACAGGTTCAGGGGACCGTAATGGCGAAGGATTCGCAAAAAAAAGACAGGCCGGCGAAGGCCGAGCAGGCGATCGAGGATCCGCCGGTGATGGCGGCCGACGCCGCCGCCCAGCAACCCATGCTGCCGATGTTCTATCAGGCCCCGCGGCCGCTCGACATGGAGCGGCACAAGGACAAGGCGCTCGTCGCGCGCCGCACCTTCACCTTTGCGGCCAAATCCAATTCGGTGCCCATCACGGTCGACGAGATCGCGGTCTGCGCGCGCCACTATCCGGTCGTGTTCACGGATTCGAACCCCGCCGTGCCGGTTGCCGTCCTCGGCCTGCGCCAGGGCGAGAATCTGATGGTGGACGAAAACGGCGTCTGGGATCGCTCGACCTATATTCCGGGCTATGTCCGGCGCTATCCGTTCATCTTCCTGGAACGCCAGACGGCGAATCAGTTCGCCCTGTGCATCGACGAGGAAAGTGGCCTGATTGAGGACGGCGGCGGCAGCCGCGCCCTGTTCGCCGACGGCCAGCCGTCGGAAATCACGCGCCGGGCGCTGAGCTTCTGTTCGGCCTATCACCGGCAGTTCATGGCAACCAAGGATTTCGTCAAGGCGATGACGGACACCGAACTCCTCAACGAGAAGGTCGCCCAGGTTTCCATCGGCGACGGCCAGAAGGTCGCTCTTCAGGGGTTGCGGGTGATCGACGAGCTGCGTCTCAAGGAATTGGCGGACAAGGAATTTCTCGCCCTGCGCCGACGCGGTTATCTCGGCGCGGTCTATTGCCAACTCATGTCCCAGAACAATTGGTCGGCTCTTGCGCGGCGCATGAGCTCGCGCATGCCCCCTGCCGCCTAGCACGGGAACGCGCGCCACGGCCTCGGCAATGAAAGAGTTCTATTTCGAGGATCTGACGCCGGGGTTGCGCCTGCCCGCGCTTGAACACCGCCTCACGGAAGCGGACATCTTCGCCTTCGCCACGGCCTATGATCCGCAAAGTTTTCATATTGACCCGGAAGCGGCCAAAGACTCCGCCTTCGGCGGCATCATCGCCAGCGGCGTCCACACCTACGCCATCGCCTACAAGCTTCTGGCCGATACAGGCATTTTCCAGGCGGCCCTGATCGGCGGATTGGGCGCGGACGAGGTGCGCTGGCCCGCCCCGGCGCGTCCGGGCGATCTGCTGCATCTGGACGCCGAGGTGACCGAAGCCATCCCGTCGCGCTCCAAGCCCGACCGGGGGGTCATCAAGACCCGCACCGCCTTGGTGAACCAGGATGGCACGACTGTCGTCAGCCTGATCGCCTTGGACATGATGAAAAAGCGGGCCGTATGACGCCCGCTGGCGGCGCCTCCGGCAACTAGTGACTCGCGCCGCCGGCCCCCTCGACGCCCAGCGCACCCAGCCCCAGCAGTGCCGCCGACCCGGCGAGCAGCACCAAAATCGCAAGACGCACACGCGGCCGCTCGCATAACGCCACCGCACCGTGAATGAATCCCAACGCGCCTAGAAACAGCGCCAGCCCGAATGCCCCCATGGCAAGATGGGCGCCGGTGCTCAAGGCCGCATCGGCGCCGAAGCGCACAAAGTTCGCCAGGACCGCCAGCCCCGCATAGAGGGGAAGATGGCCATAGATGATGCGCTGCCCGTTGCCCAGATCACGGCCGACGAGCATTTCGTCGGTCAGAACGAAATAGACCCACCAGGCCGCCGACAGAACGACGAAGCCGACGACCACGGCAGCGACCGAACCGACCGACAGGTGGCCCGTGCTGAGGGGCGCGCCGAGCGCGACGACCGATTCGCCAAACAGGATAATCGTCAGAAGCCCGAACCGTTCGGGCAGATGGTGCCCATCGACCGGGATCGTCGAAAGACGGGAGCGCAACAGGATCGGCGTCATGAACTCGATGAAAATACCGGCATAGAGCACGGCATAACGCCAGGGCGGGTCGAAGAAGCAGGAACAGGCCACAACTACCAATCCGAGCCCGAAACCCATCGACATTGGCTTGGTGATGGGTGCAATTCCCGGACGCTTCGATCCGACGCGCAGATACATCGCGATCAGGAGCAGGCGGATGGCGAGATAGGAAAGCAGGAAACCCGTATAGGTCGCATCGAAATCGGGGTTGATGAAGGCGGCCAGGAAGAGCGCCGCCAGCATCTGTGCCAGGGTCAGCATGCGATGGGTGCTGTCCCCCGTGTCGAACCGGTTGGTGAACAGGGTATGGCCGGTCCAGGCCCACCAGACCGGGATCATGATGAGCAGGAACAGGCCGTAATCTTCCAGCGGCACCTGCCCGCCATGGGGGGTCGCAATGACATGGGTCGCCTTGGCGATTGCATAGACGAAAACCAAGTCGAAGAAGAGTTCGAGCCAGTTTGCGCGTTTGACCTCGGGTTCCTCAGTCATTCCGCGATCCGCGCACCATGGTCGTCCACGCCCGCTCGCCCTGCCCGACTTCCGGCCAGAGTCACACGGTCTTTCGTTCGAAGCTGGTCACGCCGGCCTCGATCAGACCCTCGACCTCTTCCTCGGAATAGCCCAGTTCCGAGAGGATCGCGCGCCCGGCGCTGGCGAAGGCCGGCGGGCCCGACCGCACCTTCCCCGGCGTCCGCCCCATCTTGGTCGGGATTCCGACGCCGCGAAAACCGTCGGCCTCCCAGACCATGTCGCGATGCTTGGTCTGCGCATGGCCCATGACTTCGGAAACCGCCATGACCGCGCCGCAGGGCACGCCCATCGCGAGCAGGGTGCGCGACAATTCCTCCGCGTCCCAATCCGTCAGAGCTTCGCGAATCCAATCGTTCAGCACGTCGCGATTCTGCACGCGCAATCCATTGCTAGCAAAACGCGGGTCTGCGGCCATCTCGGCCCGGCCCAGATGCTCGCACAGGATGCGGAATTGCCGGTTGTTGCCGGCGCCCAGGAAGACGTTGCGGGTCTTGGTCGGGAACTGGTCATAGGGCGCGATATTCGGGTGGGAATCGCCCATCAGGCCGGGTTCTTTCCCGCTCATGAAATAATTGGCGCCCTGGGGATGCAGCAGCGCGACGCCGGAATCATAGAGCGCCACTTCGACGAACTGGCCCTTGCCCGACCGCTCGCGTTCGAACAGCGCCATCAGGATGCCGATCACCAGGTTCATGCCGGCCGACAGATCGACCACCGGAACGCCGACCCGGACGGGGCCGCATTCCGGATGCCCGTTGATGCTCATCAGGCCCGAAAGGGCCTGACCGATGGCGTCGTAGCCCGGCAGACTGTCGAAAGGGCCGCCCTTGCCGAAACCGGTGATGCGGCCATGGACGAGGCGCGGAAACCGATCCGCCAAGGCCGCGCTGCCGACACCCCATTTCTCCATCGTGCCGATCTTGAAATTCTCGAGCAAAACATCGGCCGTCTCGAGCAGGCGCATCAGGACCTCATGCCCGCCCGCGCCGGAGAGATCCAAGGCAATGCTGCGCTTGTTGCGGTTGAGGCCCGCGAAATAGGAGCTGATCTCGTCCTTGAAGGGCGGGCCCCAATCGCGCGTCTCGTCGCCCTGGGGCGGCTCGACCTTGATCACGTCGGCGCCGTGGTCCGACAGGATCTGCGCCGCCGACGGCCCCGCCAGCACGCGGCTGAGATCGACGACGCGCAACCCGTCCAGCGCGCCATACCCGGTCTTCTTGCTCATCCCCGTCCCCGTCAGTTCCGCGTGAATTTCGTTCAGGCCGCCGTGCCCAGAACCTCCGCCGCGAAGGCGGGATAGGTCTCGGCGATCTCGTCCCGCACCCGGCCCCGGATCAGATCGAGCATCCGGCGGTCGGGCGCCGCGGTCTCCGGCACCGGATCGGCCGCGTCATAGCCAAATCCCGTGGCCTCGGCCACCGACTCCGCGCTTTCTCCCGGATGGGCGCTTTCCAGGCGAAAGCGCCGCGCCGCACGATCGAAAGCGAAGAGGCAGCGCCCGGTCAGCAGCGCATGAGGCCCGCCCCTGCGCCAGACACCCTCCTCGCTGACCCCGGGGGCGCTGACGAAATCGACCGTGGGCACCAGGACCCGCGGACTGTGCTCCTCACGGAACAGGATCACCCGCGGCACCAGGAAATAGAGATAGGCGGAGCCGAAGGAACCGGGCCAGCGCACGTCGAGAGTGGGATAGTCCCCGACTCCGACCAGGTTGATATTGCCCTCGCCGTCGATCTGTCCGCCGCCCAGGAAGAAGGCGTCCATTCGCCCCTGGGCCGCGCAGTCGAACAATTCGCGCCCGCCATCGGTGAAGAAGTTGTGGCGCCGGCTGCCCAGCACGCTGACCCGCATCTCGTCGCCCCCCAGGGCGCGGGCCAGGAAGGCGCCCGCGCCGGGAATAGGCGAGGATGCGCCGACGGCGACATGGCCGCAGCCTTCGAGCAGGCGCGCGATCGTGGCAATCAGCAGTTCGGTCCGGGTGACGGGCATCTCAGGCGGCGACGTCCTGCGCCAGGACATGGCGCTGGAGGTATTCGGCGAAGCCCTCCGCGCTGCGCGCGAGCCGGGCATATTCGCCGAGATGATCGGTATCCGCGCCGTAATGCTCGGTCAGGGCGAGCGGCAGGGCGCCCATCGGCGCCTCGGCGACACCGGAGACGTAGAGGCCGGGCAGGGTGCCGGCCGCCGTCGCCTCGTCGGCCAGCAGGTCGTCCTCGACGATCTCCTCCACCGTCACCAGGGTCCGGGCGGCGGCATGGGCCATGGTGACAAGCTCGCGCCGCCGGCCGATCCAGACATTTCCCGCCCGGTCGGCGCGCGGGGCATGAAACAGGGCGATATCGGGCCGGATAGCGGGCAGCAGCACGATCGGGTCACCGCTTTCGGCGAAAGGATTGTCCTGGACCTTCCAATCCGGCCGATGGGCCAGGATATCGGTGCCCAAGATGCCGCGCAGGGGCATGAAGGGCACGCCCTTCTCGGAAGCCTGCAGGGCGGTATGGATCGCCGGGCAGGTCGAATCGCGGATCTCGATGGCGCCCGCTTTCACGGCCGCGTTGAAGCGCGGCGCGCCGCCCAGCTCGCCCATCGTCACGGCCGCCGCCTCGATACCCCGGACGCAGCCCGCGCCGATCAGCATATCGGCCTGGATGCCGCATTGGGGTACGGCCAGAAGACGCAGGTCGCGCGCGCCGCGCCGGATCAGCGCGCGGGTCGCAGCCATGGCCACGCCTGAATAGTCCGGTGGTATTGCCAGCAGGCAGCCATCCGGAATCCGCGCGGCGAGGTCGTCGAGAGATAGAGCAATCATGGCCAAGTCTTAGCGCATTCCGGCGCGCGCGATAAGACATGACAGTCGAGGCCTCGCCTCAGTCTCATACTTCGACAAGCTCAGCATGAGGCCACAAACAAAACGCCCTCACCCTGAGCGGGTCGAAGGATGAGATATCCGCAGCTCCTCACTCGAATTCTGCGAACTGGGCCTTGCGCCAGGCATTGGCCGCCTTGAGGCCCTTTTCGCGCCGGACCTCGTTGAACTGCTTCAGTTCGGGGGTTTCGGTGCCGTCCAGAATCGCCGCCGCCTCGGCGCCATAGGCCAAGGCCGCGCCGAAGCCCATGGTCTCGTAAGTCTGGTTGATCGCCCGCTTGTTCCAGCGCAGGCAATCCATCGCCACCCGGCTCATCCGCTTGGCGATCTTCATGACCTCGGCTTCCAGATCGGCCTTGGGAAAGACCCGGCTGACCAGGCCCAGCTCCTTGGCCTCCGCCGCGCCGATGATATCGCCGGTATAGATCAGTTCGCGGCAATGTTGGCCCAGGATCCAGGGCATGGCGAGTGTCGCGATGCCGGCGGAAAAACGCGTTTCGACCACGCCGAAACGGGCATCGTCGGCGCAATAGCGAATGTCGTGCATCTGGGCGAATTCCAGGCCGCCGGCCAGGCAATAGCCCTCGATCATCGCTATGGTCGGCTTTGAACAACGCCAGACCGAATAGGTGAATTGCAGATCGTGATTCATGCGCCGGCGCCAGGATTCGACACCGCCGGTGCGGAACTCTTCCGCGCCCGGGTCCATCAGGTCATAGCCGGCGCTGAACGCCTTGCCGCCCGCGCCCCGTACCACGACGACCCGCGCATCGTCATCGGCATCGGCCCGCGCCACCGCGTCCTTGATCTCGACGCAAAGCTTCAGGCTCATCGCGTTCATGACCTCGGGCCGGTTCAGGGTGATAACCGCGACCCGGTCATCGACCGCGTAGGTGATGGTCTCGTAGCTCATGGCTTGGTCTCCCTCTCCTCGAATGCCGCATCGACGCCGACCGCCCCCTGGTCTTTCGGCAGGACGATCAACGGGTTCACTTCCAGGGCCGCCAGACCGCCGGCCAGGGCCGCACCGAAGCGCGAAAAACCGGCGAT
>JAQCGR010000072.1 GCA_027619995.1 Pseudomonadota bacterium
CCGCAGACGCGGTCGCGCACCCCCTGGCACCAGGACGTGCCCTATTGGCCGATCGAGGGCGATCAGATGTGCTCGATCTGGGTGCCACTGGACCCGGTGCCGCGCGACGGCGCGGTGGAATTCGTTCGCGGCAGCCATCGCTGGGGCAAGGTCTTCAAGCCCAAGAGCTTCTTCGAGGACACGAAGGACTACGAGTTCCGCGACCGGGGCCTGGAGATCATGCCGGACTGGGAGGAGAAGCGGGACGAGGCCGAACTGATCGGCTGGGCCATGGAGCCGGGCGACGCCCTGTGCTTCCACGGCCATGTCATCCACGGCGCGGCGGGCAACGTGACCGAGGGCTGGCGGCGCACCTTCCAGGCGCGCTACGCGGGCGACGGCATGACCTATGTCCTGCGCGACGGCGAGATGCACCCGACCTTCCCCGATTGCGGCCTCGAGGCGGGTGAGCCCATCGGCGGGCCGAGCTTTCCCCTGGTCTGGACCAGGGAGGGCGGGCTGGTGGAGAAGGAGACGGCGGCATGATCCGCTTGAGCGACGAGGATATCCGCGCCTATCGCGAGGACGGCGCGATCTGCCTGCGCGGGGTCTTCACCCCCTATTGGCGCGATCTGGCGGCGCGCGGCATCGCATTCAACATGAAGCAGGAAAACTGGGGGCGACGCGCGCGCTATTACGACGCGGGATCGGACAATCCCGGCTTCTTCCACGATGCCTGCAATTGGCAGGATATCGCGGAATACCGGGAATATGTCTTCGATTCCCCGGCCGCCGAGATCGCCGCGAGGCTGACCGCCTCGGCCCAGGTCAACATCTTCTTCGACAATGTCATGATCAAGGCGCCGGGCAATCAGGCGCCGACGCCCTGGCATCACGACGTGCCCTATTGGCCGGTCGAGGGCGACACGGTGTGCAGCCTGTGGATGCCGCTCGACCCGATCACGACCGAGAACACCCTGCGCTTCGTCAAGGGCTCGCACCGCTGGGGCAAGAAGTTCATGCCCAGCGATTTCGGCGACAAGGGCGAGCCGGGCAAGGCCTATGCCCTGCCCCGCCCGGATTTCGAACACGTCCCCGATTTCGACGCCCGGGCCGAAGAGTTCGAGTTCCTGAGCTGGGAGATGGAGCCGGGCGACGCCATCGCCTTCGACGGTTATGTCGTCCACGGCGCGCCGGGCAATCCGCTGCCGACCCCGCGGCGGGCGATGATCACCCGCTTCGCCGGCACGGGCTGCACCTATGCCGGCGACAAGCATGCCGAGCTGGGCCCGCCCTTCCCCGACTGCACCCTGCCCTCGGGCGCGCCGCTGACCTGCGACATCTTCCCCGTGGTCTGGCCCCCGGACGCGCGGGCGAAGGAAGCGTGACTCTCCTACCCCCCACCCTAACCCTCCCCCACAAGGGGGGAGGGAAAAGTATCGCAATCATACATTGCTACTCCCTCCCCCTCGATGGGGGAGGGTCGGGGTGGGGGTGAGAAAATGCTCGCTTCGGGTGATATGACCTATCCCGCCCTGCTCGACCCCGACTGGGAGGCGATTTCGCCGGGCGATCTGGCGCGCGCGGAGGCCGAGGCGCTCCGGCGTCAGGTGGAATACGTCGCCGGGGCCGGCGCTTTCTACCAACGAAAGTTCGCCGAGGCGGGCATCGGGCCGGCGGCGATCCGCTCGGCCGACGACCTGGAGAAGCTGCCCTTCACGACCAAGGCCGAGCTGCGCGAGAGCCAGGAGCGCGAGCCGCCCTTCGGCGATTTCCTGGCCTGCGATCCGGCCAAGGTGGCGCGCATCCATCGCACCTCGGGCTCGACCGGACAGTTCGTCTACACCGCGCTGAGCGCCTCCGACATCGATTGGACGACCCGGGTCGGCGCCCGCGCCTTCTGGGCCGCCGGGCTGAGGCCCCATCACCGGGTCGTCCATTGCCTCAACTATCAGCTCTGGATGGGCGGCTTCACGGATCACACCAACCTGGAGCGCACCGGCGCCGCCGTGATGCCCTTCGGCGTGGGCAACACCAGGCTGCTGGTGCGGGTGATCCGCGACGCCGGCATCGACGCGATCAGCGGCACGCCGTCCTATCCGCGGGTGCTCGAATCCGTGGTGCGCGAGGAACGCCACGAGTTCGCCATAGGTTTACGCGGTAAGAGTTGGCTCGAAAGAAATCCTGGCAGGGCACCATGCTAATAGGTCGGGCAATCAAGGTAGTGGCGATTGCAGCCATCGTTGGGCTCATCGTGATGGCGAGTGTATTCGTCTCCCGGTCCTCGGATGCCGTGGTGCCCCTGATAGCCGCCGACCAGGTTTCCCATGCGATCCCGCCTTCAAACCAGGAAGACCCCAGCTATAACGGACCACTGAGGGACCCGAAGGAGCTTGTGACCTCGAGCGATTGGGTCTACGGCCTCGATAGGCGTGCCGTCACCTATATTCCGAAGGACAGTCGGGTTCACCAGCAGCATGAGGCGCCGCCCCCTGCGTTCGGCTATAGCTCCGGCGGAGTCGGACTCGAATGCGGCGATCCGTATGACTCTTTCTTTGGCAAATACGGATCGTGGATCGAGGAGCGCGTTCTGCTGGAGAGAGCGCAGTACCTGCAACGTACCTATGCCCCTGAGGAACTGTACATCGGACCGCGCATCACCGAGAGCATCTGTGAGACTGAGGGCTGCGCAGGTAAGATCTATGTTGGCGAGAGGTTAGCCCTACTCAATGACGACGGGACGGTGACCGAAATCGCGCCGGCGGAAGCCGACGACAGCCCGGCCGACTGACTCGGCGCCGCCTTCGCACGTCCGAAGAGGCGAAAGCGCCAGGCTGTTCTATCGGCGGCGACGTTGAGAGACCCTGAACTGCTCCCAGGATTGCCCTCGCTTATGAGAAGTGACCTTCAGCTTTTTGGTCTGATGGGGCTAAGCTGGCGCCATGGTCGATGCTGTTTCCTGGTATGACGCCAACGCAGAAGTCGTCGCTGAACGCTACGAGAGGGTGGCTCCACAGCAAGTTCACAGCTGGCTGATCGATCTCCTGCCATCACGGCCGGCAGCCATCCTCGATGTTGGTGCCGGCAGTGGTCGCGATGCCGCTTGGCTATCGACGCTGGGATACGACGTCGTCGCCGTCGAACCCTCTGCCGAGATGCGTGCGAAGGCACAGGCCCTTCATCCTGACGTGCCGGTCCGTTGGATCTCGGACACTCTTCCCGCTCTCCAACGCACGTTCAAAACCGGCCTGTCCTTCGACTTCATTCTGCTGAGTGCTGTCTGGATGCATGTGCCGCCATCGGATCGGTCGCGCGCGTTTCGTAAACTGATCAATCTCCTCAAGCCTGGCGGCGTGATAGCTGTGACGCTGCGCGATGGTCCCGCCAAGCGCGAGCGCGGCATTCACGAGGTATCCTCAGTTGAAGTCGAAACGCTCGCTCGAGAACATGGCGCGTTCGTCGAGCGCACGATCGGGGGCGAGGACCGCCTCGGCCGAAAAGAGGTCCACTGGACCCAGATAGCTTTCCGATTGCCGGATGACGGAACGGGCGCCCTGCCGTTGCTCCGTCACGTCATTCTGAACGACGACAAGTCCTCTACTTACAAGCTGGGCCTCCTCCGCACCCTGTGCCGGATTGCGAATGGTGCCGCCGGCTTCGCACGCGAGCATGACGAAGACCACGTAGCTGTTCCGATGGGTCTGGTCGCGCTCAATTGGATCAGACTCTATAAGCCCCTGCTTGCTTCCGACCTGCCTCAAAGCCCGATCAATCACGGATACGATCGACTTGGCTTCGCGAAAGATGCATTCAGGCGACTCAGCCACGTGTCACCGCAGGATCTCCGAGCAGGTGTCAGGTTCTCCAGCGATATCGGCAGTACGCTTCATCAGGCGCTCAAGGACGTGGCTACGACGATTGCCAAGATGCCTGCCACACACATCACGTATCCCAATGGCGGGCCGATCCTGCGGGTCATCCGGATGGGGAGGAGCGGCCGTGTTTCCGAGGTTCGGCTGGATGAAGCCTACCTTGCCAGCTTTGGCGAGATGCTCATCCCGATACATTTGTGGCGAGCGCTCCAGCGCTTCAACGCGTGGATCGAACCGGCGCTGATCTCGGAATGGATCCGCCTGACAAAATTCTATGCATCCCGTCAGGGCCGATCGCTCGAGGACGCTCGTATTTCCGAAGGCATGCTTTGGTCGGAGCCAATCCGCGATGTGCGAGTTGCCCGGGAACAGGCGGAGCGGCTTCTTACCGCAGGCCCACTCCATTGCGTGTGGAGTGGAAGGCGACTGTCATCCGGCGACCTTGACGTCGATCACTGTTTCCCGTGGGCGGCATGGCCATGCGCGGATCTCTGGAACCTCATGCCTGCCCAGAGGACGGTCAATCAGCGCGAGAAGCGTGACCGGCTTCCATCGGATCAGATTCTGCGATCCGCCGAAGATCGCATCATGACGTGGTGGCGATCAGCATATCAAAATAGCCCGGACTCTCTGCTGGGTGAGCGCTTCACATTGGAGGCGGGCGCGAGCCTGCCGAGCATCATGTCCTCGGCTGCGGCTCTGGAGGATGTGTATGCGGCGGTGACCTTGCAGCGCATGCGCCTGAAGCATGACCAGCAGGTGCCGGAATGGGGTGGGGAAGGTACCAATTGAACAGTAACACATACGCGACATCACCGTCAGGCCGCGCAGTGCGCGGGCCTGCAAACACTACTGCCCGAAACCTGGTCGCAAGGTCCTATCCGGCCTTCACGATAGAACCGCTTTGTAGCCGACATTGCACAATTGGGAAGCAGCGCTGGTTGCTGATTCAGGGCTAAGTCTCGGGTGATGAAGCTGCCTCGCCTCATAATATTCACGATATTGGTGGCAATTTGCCCCTTGGGAACTGTGGCTGCGCAGTCGCTGATCGTTGGCGTTGCCAGTGTGGTCGATGGAGACACGCTTGAGATACATGGCCAGCGCATCCGACTGCATGGGATCGACGCCCCGGAGAGCGGGCAATTCTGCGAAAAGAACGGTAAGCATTATCGTTGCGGCCAACAGGCTTCTTTAGCGCTGGCCAACAAAATCGGGCGAGCGACGGTCCGATGCGAGCAGCGTGATATCGACCGCTACGAACGGGTCGTTGCCGTCTGCCGGCTTGGGAAGTTGGACATCAATGCATGGTTGGTCCGCCAAGGTTGGGCCATGGCGTACCGCCAATACTCGCGAGATTATGTCGACGACGAGAGCGCTGCCCGGGTTGCGAAAACCGCTATATGGGCTGGAAGTTTCGTAGCGCCCTCGAGATGGCGCCGAGGAGATCGAATGCCGACGGAATCGGTGCAAAGGCCTCCCGCTGATTCCTGTCAGATCAAGGGCAACATCAGCCGGAGCGGTGATAGAATTTTCCATGTGCCGGGCGGGCGAGACTATGAAGCGACACGGATTGACGTGTCCAAAGGCGAACGATGGTTCTGTTCCGAAGACGAGGCCAGGAAAGCCGGATGGCGAAGGTCGCAAAAATGAGAACGAGGCGGTCCGGCCTTTTTATAGCTCTATTCGCGCTCCTTGCCGGCTGCACAGGCGTTCCGGATGGCATAGAGCCTGTCAGCCCGTTCGACATCAATCGCTATGACGGTATCTGGTATGAGGTCATGCGCCTCGACCATAGCTTCGAGCGCGACCTGACCAATGTAACGGCGACATACGAGCTACGTAATGACGGCACGGTCGGCGTGCTTAATCGAGGCTTCGATCGCGAGAAATGCCGCTGGAAGGAAGCTGAAGGCACCGCCGAATTCCAAGGCGAGAAGACTGTTGCCAGCCTTTCGGTCACATTCTTCTGGCCACTTGCTGGCGGCTACCACGTTTTCGCGCTCGATCAGCAGAACTATGACTACGCTCTCGTCTCCGGCCCATCGCACAGCTATCTTTGGATCCTGGCCAGACAGCCGGACTTGCCGATCGAAATCAGAAACGATCTGGTCGCCAAGGCACGCGACCGCGGATTTCCGGTCGATGATCTGATTCTCGTCGACCACAGCCAGCCGCCCTGTAAACAGCTTGGCTGAGATAGACCGCCGTGATGTTCCCGGCGCCATTCCGCTGATGCATATATGAACCGAGAGGCGTGGCCAGATCCCACCTCGCGATCCAACATGGGCTAATTTTAACATTGGTGCTGTTCGTGAGGGTGAGGCCCGCAGCAGACGATGGGTCTAACTGGTTCCGTCGTGCTGCGGGGGAAGCCTCAAACCTCACGTTCCAGATCAATCGTCCTCACATTCTTCACTCAGCCATACACCGCCGGCGATCGCCTCGGCCTGCCCGTGAGTGATTCGGCCGGCATCAATGATCTCCTCCCACTTTTCCTGCGAGCATTCTTCGTACTGCTTCAACCAGTCCCGCCCGATCACGGCGCCGGCACCCTCTCGCAGATCCTCCGTCACTGCCACGGAGCCGATGGCCAGATCACAGACCCCGAACATCTCGTCGCTGTCGGCCGATGAATTCACGACATAGACCTCATAGAGCGGTAGGTAGGTAGCTAGATAGCTGACCGGCCAATCGAACCCTGGGCCGCTGCTGGCCCAATTGATGGTGAGCAGATGGACCGGCATCAGGGCGACGCCCCGATCAGCTGGCTCATGGTCGGATACGCCATCGGCGGACGTTTTTCGGCGGTACTCGCCCATCCAATCGGGCAGACGCTTCTGGATACTCGCCAATGCAATCACGGCGACGGCCGCATCGGCGCTCGTGTATTCATGGAGTTCCTTCGTCTGGCCAAGCTTCTCGAGGGCCAGGTCCAGCGTGAGATCGGCGGGGACCTCCTCGACCGGTTCGACGCCCAGCCAATGAGCGATCACGACATTCTCTTCGGGTAGATACAGTATGCGGTTCGACATCTGATGATCCTCTGCTGATATGCTCGTCCGGAGCGGTCGGTGGACACCCGACGGATCGGGCGTCCACCGCCACGGTGTGGCCATAGGCTGCGTGCCGCGTTACGCGGCGAGCCGCCGCCTAGGCTTCGGGATCGGATTGACCGTCGGTCTCGAGGTCGATCAGGGTGCGGAGGAACCAGGCCGGATCCTGCCTATTGATCCGGTCCACCTCTTCGGACGTGCAGTAGTACCGCCAGCAGAAACCGTGCTTCTCGATCTCCTGGAGATCGACGACACGGCTCTCGTTCTTCTTGGGATGATCGGTCATAAGAAACCCTCCTTCGGTTGAACCGAGGAGGGCTGACGCGTTGATGGGCCATATGATTGCCTTTAGTGGCCGCATCCCCTTTCGGGGTACCACCTTGCCTGGTCCAGGCAGGTTGGCGAGGGCGTCAGCCCTGCTCTTGATGCACTTTCCATTATGTTCAAAAGCGTCTCCGGGATCAATCGCCCCGAGGCGCATACTGCCCCCAATACCTGCCATGGCCGGCTTCAAAGCCGCCTGACCAGCCCGATCCATACGAACGAACGCAACAAACACAGAGGAACAATCCCTTGTCCCATGAACTCCTGATGATTGCCCGCGCGTGGCACTTCGCTGCCGAACGGCACAGCACACAAAAGCGGAAAGGCTCCGCAGGGGAGCCCTATGTGAACCATCTGGCCGAGGTCGCCGAACTCGTGGCCTTCGCCACGGATGGTGCTGACGCCAATCTCGTTGCCGCAGCGGTGCTGCACGACGCCATAGAGGACACCAAAACGTCACATGCCGAACTGGCGACCCTGTTCAACAAGGATATAGCCGACCTGGTCGCGGAAGTGACTGACGACAAGGGCCTGCCGAAGGGCCGCCGGAAGGAACCGCAGGTCGAGAAGGCCTCGTCCAAATCCAGCCGCGCCAAAATCCTCAAGCTGGCGGATAAGACGTCCAACCTGCGCTCACTTGCGAAGAGCCCGCCGGCGGACTGGAGCGAGACACGGCGTAAGGAGTATGTGGCCTGGGCAAAACAGGTCGCTGAGGGGCTCCGCGGCTCCAACGACTGGATCGAGGCCCGCTTCGACGAGGCCGCGGCAATCGTAAGCCGGGTCCTCAATCTCAAAACGAATCCGGCACCAAAACTTCGCCGTCAGAAGAAAGGCTGATCCACAGGATCTTCAGGGCTTCGATTACGTTTGGAAGTCAGTTATCGGATCCATCATCGCTGGCCGGCGCATCGACCGCCACGATCCTGATTCCCAGTGCGATCTTCCCCGAGCAACCTTCAGTCTCGCATTCGCTCTCGGAAATGAACGGCCCAGTTCTTAGTTCTTCCGGCGCATAGATGCTTCCCTTGATCGTCAGTTTTCCAAGCGTGTCCACCATACCGCTGAGACCGAGCCGGTCGCACCCCATCACAAGCAGACAAAAGATGGCGGGTAATTAGGCTGGTAATTTAAAAACTTTATTATAAGTTATTGTTAATAAACAAGAAATGGCGGAGGGGGTGGGATTCGAACCCACGGTACGCAAGCGCACAACGGTTTTCGAGACCGCCCCATTCGACCACTCTGGCACCCCTCCGCGGACGGCGCGGCGGACCGTACTAGAAGCTTCCGTCCTCGGCAAGACAACCGTGCAACCCTGCCTCGGGCTATTCCGTATCTATGGTCGGCGCAACTATGCCGCCCGCGCATGGCGGGCAGCCGCCATGAAGACGATAGCTCTTCCGCCCCGGACCCGCGCGAGGCGCCGCCTCAGCCCGGACCCGCCTCCGTTTTGCATGGCGTAGAATGAAGATCCAATCTCCCGCGCCACGCCGTTGACAGGGCAGCGCGCGCCGCTATAGTGCGCGCTCCGCATAACCTTGGGGCTCTGAGGCCAAGGGGGCTTGCGTATGCAATCAGGCACGATATCACTGGTGGTTCGGTAATCCGATGTTCGCAGTCATCAAGACCGGCGGGAAGCAGTACAAGGTTGGCAAGGGCGATGTCCTGTCGATCGAGAAACTCGATGGCGATGCCGGCGCCGAAATTCGCTTTGATGAGGTCCTCCTCGTCGGCGATGGCGCCAGCCAGACCGTCGGCGCGCCGTTGGTCGATGGCGCGGCCGTCACCGCGACGGTGCTGGAGCAGGCCAAGGCCGACAAGATCCTGGTCTTCAAGAAGAACCGGCGTCACCGCTACAAGCGGACCCAGGGGCATCGCCAGCGCCTGACCGTGGTGCGGATCGAGGATATCCTGCCTTCGGGCGCGAAGAAGAAGGCGGCGGCCCCCAAGGCCGCGGCCAAAAAGGCCGAGGCATCGAGCGGGGCGGACGCCGCGCCGAAAGCGGCCGCGAAAAGCGACGAGGAGAGCTAGGTCATGGCCCATAAAAAGGCAGGCGGCAGTTCCCGCAACGGGCGCGACAGCGCCGGACGGCGCCTCGGCGTCAAGAAATTCGGCGGCGAGGCCGTGATTTCGGGCAATATCATCGTTCGCCAGCGCGGCACCAAGTTCCATCCCGGCACCAATGTCGGCATGGGCAAGGACCACACGCTGTTCGCGGTCGCGCCCGGCAAGGTCTTTTTCCGCCATTCCGGCCCGCGCACCTTCGTGGAGGTCGTCCCGGCGGAATAGCCTGGGACGAGGCCAGGACGTCTCCGAACCGGGGGGAGCGGCTGGCCGCTCCCCCCGGTTCCGTTTCGGCACCCGTATTTCCCCCCGGATATACGGATATAAGGCAGCGACAGGCGCGCCATGAAATTTCTCGACGAAGCCAAGATCCATATCCGCTCTGGCGGGGGCGGCAACGGCTGCGTCGCCTTCCGGCGCGAGAAATATATCGAGTTCGGCGGGCCCGACGGGGGCAATGGCGGGCGGGGTGGCGATGTCATCGCCGAGGCGGTCGACGGCCTCAACACCCTGATCGACTATCGCTACCAGCAGCATTTCCGGGCCGAACGCGGCCAGAACGGCATGGGTTCGAACCGCACCGGGCGCGACGGTAAGCCGATCATCATGAAACTGCCGGTCGGCACCCAGATCCTGGCCGAGGACAGGGAGACCCTGATCGCCGACCTGGTCGAGCCCGGCCAAAGCGTCGTCCTGATTCCCGGCGGCAAGGGCGGGCGCGGCAACGCCCATTTCAAGAGTTCGACCAATCGCGCGCCGCGCCGCTCCGATCCCGGCGAGGACTTCCAGGAACTCTCGCTCTGGCTGCGTCTCAAGCTTTTCGCCGATGCCGGGCTCGCGGGCCTGCCCAATGCCGGCAAATCGACCTTTCTCTCGCGCGTCTCTCGCGCCCGGCCGCGCATCGCCGACTATCCCTTCACCACCCTCCACCCCCAATTGGGCGTGGTCTATCTCGACGGCGCCGAATTCGTGCTCGCCGATCTGCCCGGCCTGATCGAGGGCGCGCATGAGGGCACCGGGCTGGGCGATCGTTTCCTCGGCCATATGGAACGCTGCGGCGTGCTGCTGCATCTGGTCGACGGCACCCAGGAGGACGTCGCGGAAGCCTACCGGACCGTGCGCCACGAGATCGTCGCCTATGGCCAGGGCCTGGGCGAAAAGCCGGAGGTCGTGGCCCTCAACAAGATCGACGCCCTGACCCCGGAACTGATCGAGGAACGGCAGGCGGCCCTGGCCGCCGCCTGCGGCCACGAGGTCTTCGCCATCTCGGGCGCCAGCGGCGCCGGGGTCGAGACGGCGCTGCGCGCCCTCTACGGCCATATCACGGCCCATCGGGCACCGCCCGAACCCGAAGCGGCCGAAAGAGCAGCCTGGCAGCCATGAGCCCGGCGGAGCATGGCGCCGGCGGCAATCCGCTGGGCCAAGCCCGGCGTCTGGTCGTCAAGATCGGCTCGGCCCTGCTGGTCGATGCCGAAAGCGGCGAGATAAGACGCGACTGGCTCGGCGGCCTGGCCGAGGATATTGCCGCCCTGCGCGGGGCCGGCTGCGAGATTCTCGTCGTGTCCTCCGGCGCCGTCGCCCTGGGCCGGCGCCGTCTGGGCCTGTCGCGCAAGCACCTGCGCCTCGAGGAAAAGCAGGCCGCCGCCGCGGCCGGGCAGATCGACCTGGCGGGCGCCTATGTCGAGGCCCTTGCCCGGCACGGTATCGGCGCCGCCCTGATCCTGATCACCCTGGACGACACCGAGGCGCGCCAGCGCCATGTCAATGCCCGCAACACGCTGGAGACCTTGCTGCGCCTCGGCTCGGTGCCCGTGATCAACGAGAACGACACGGTGGCGGCCGACGAAACCCGGTTCGGCGACAACGACCGTCTCGCCGCCCGGGTCGCCGCCATGACGCGCGCCGATACCCTGGTCCTGCTCTCCGATATCGACGGGCTCTACGCACGCGATCCGCGCCTCGATCCGGACGCGCCTTTCCGGGCCGAGGTCGCGCGGGTCACGCCGGAGATCGAGGCCATGGCGGGCAAGGCCCTGGCGGGCCACAGCACCGGCGGCATGGCAACCAAACTGGCGGCCGCGCGCATCGCGACCGAGGCGGGCTGCCGCATGGCGATCGCCGATGGCCGGCAGCGCCGCCCCCTCGACGCCCTGGTACGGGGCGCACGCTGCACTTGGTTTGCCGCCCAGGGCGATGCCCGCTCGGCCTTCAAACGCTGGCTCGGCGCCGCGCTCAAAATCGAAGGCGCCCTGACCGTCGATGCCGGCGCGCTGGCCGCCCTGGCCACCGGACGCAGCCTGCTGCCGGCCGGTGTGATCAGGGTCGAAGGCGCGTTCCACCGGGGCGATGCCGTCGCCATCCAAGGCCCCGACGGGAAGGAATTCGCGCGCGGCCTGGCCGCCTATGGCGCGGACGAGGCACGCCGGATCATGGGCCGCAACAGCCGCGACATCGAAACCCTGCTCGGCTACCGTGGCCGCGAGGAGATGGTTCACCGCGACGATATGGCCCTGACTCAGACAGCCCTGACCCAGACAGGCCTGAACCGGACGAGCTTGACCGAGGAAGACACGCCATGACCCTGGCCCATAGCACCCTGGACCCTGCCGGCCTTGAGGCGACGATGGCCGCCATCGGCCGCGCCGCGCGCAGCGGCGCGACCGCTCTGGCCCAGGCCGACGGCGAACAGCGCACGGCCGCGATCCGGGCGGCTGCGAAGGCTCTGCGCCGCCACACCGACGCCATCCTCGCCGCCAACAGGATCGACCTGGAGAACGGCGCGACGCTGGAT
>JAQCGR010000073.1 GCA_027619995.1 Pseudomonadota bacterium
AGGAGTTCGAGGACGCCCAGGGCTATGGCTGGTCCGAGGCCATGCCGAGCTTCGACTGGCCAAAGCTGGTCGCGGCCAAGGAAAAGGAACTCACCCGGCTAAACGGCATTTACGGCAATCTGCTGGACGGGGCCGGGGTCGAGATCATTCGGGGGCGCGGTACGATTCCCGCGCCCAACACGGTCGAGGTCGACGGCAAGCGCCATACCGCGCGCCATATCCTGATCGCGACCGGCGGCTATCCGACAAAGCCCGAGATCGATGGCGCGGAACTCGGAATCACCTCGGACGAGGCCTTCGATCTGGCAGCCCTGCCCAAGCGCATCGCCATCGTCGGCGGGGGCTATATCGCCGTCGAATTCGCGACCATTTTCAACGGGTTGGGGGTCGAGACGACCCTCTACTACCGGGGCGAACTGCCGTTGCGCGGTTTCGACCACGACGTTCGCACTTTTGCGACGGAGGAGTTGCGCAAAAAGGGCATCGATATTCGGCTTGGCGCCAACTTGACCAAGCTGGAGAAGCACAAGGACGGCATCCGCGCCCATGACACCCACGGCGAGCAGAAGGTCTATGGGCAGGTCATGTTCGCCACGGGGCGGGCGCCCAAGACCCATGGCCTGGGTCTCGACCGTCTGGGGGTGGCGATGAAGGGCGCCGGCTCGATCCAGGTCGGGCTTTATTCGCAGAGCTCGGTCGAGGGCATTCACGCCATCGGCGACGTGACGGACCGGATCCAGCTGACGCCCGTTGCGATCCACGAGGCGATGTGCCTGGCGCGCACCCTGTTCGGCGGCGAGCCGACCCAGCCCGATCACCGCGATATCGCCACGGCCGTCTTCTGCCGGCCTGAGATCGCGGTGGTGGGGTTGAGCGAGGAGGACGCGCGCGCCGAATACGGCGATGTTGCGATCTACCGGACAAGCTTCCGCGAATTGAAGCACACACTCTCCGGGCGCGACGAGAAAACCCTGATGAAGCTGGTGGTCGACAAGGCATCGGACCGGGTGCTGGGCGCGCATATGGTCGGCAGCCATGCGGGCGAGATCGTCCAGGGCCTGGCGATCGCCCTGAAATGCGGTGCCACGAAGGCCCAGTTCGACGCCACCATCGGCATTCATCCGACCTCGGCCGAGGAATTCGTGACCATGCGCGAGCCGGTTGCGGAGGAGGCGCGCAAGGCGGCGGAGTAGTACGATGGGGGCGCGATCGCTTCCAAGGTTTCCCTGGAAACGATGCCGCCCAGGGCGTATACGCATCGGTTCCGAGGCAAGTATCACCATTCGATTTTAGGACGAGGCCCCCCAAATGGCCGCGAAATGGACCCCTAACGCTTGGCGCGGCAAACCGGCCAGGCAGTTGCCGGAATACCCCGACAAGGCCGCGCTGGCGGATGTCGAGACGCGCCTGCGCGTCTCCCCGCCGCTCGTCTTCGCGGGCGAGGCCCGGCGCCTGAAGAGCAAGCTGGCCGAGGTGTCGGCGGGTCGTGCTTTCCTGCTGCAGGGGGGCGACTGCGCGGAAAGCTTCGCCGAGTTCCACCCGGACAACATCCGCGACACCTTCCGCGTGCTGCTGCAGATGGCGGTCATTCTGACCTTCGGCGCGGCTTGCCCGGTGGTGAAGGTCGGTCGTCTGGCCGGCCAGTTCGCCAAGCCGCGCTCCTCCGATACCGAGACTGTGGATGGGGTCGAACTGCCCAGCTATCGCGGCGACATGGTCAATGCGATGGAGTTTGAGGCGGCCGGCCGGGTGCCGGACCCCGAACGGATGATGCGCGTCTTCAGCCAATCGGCCGCGACCCTGAACCTGCTGCGTGCCTTCGCCCAGGGCGGCTATGCCGACCTGCATCAGGTGCATCGCTGGAATCTCGGTTTCGTCGCGCGCAGCCCCCAGGGCGAGCGCTACCAGGCCATGGCCGACCGCTTGTCCGAGACCCTGAACTTTATGGCCGCCTGCGGGCTGACCAGCGAGACCGCGCCGCAGATTCGCGAGACCGATCTCTTCACCTCGCATGAGGCGCTGCTGCTGCCCTACGAGGAGGCGCTGACCCGCGTCGATTCGACCTCGGGCGATTGGTACGACGTGTCGGCTCATATGCTGTGGATTGGCGACCGCACGCGCCAGCCGGACGGCGCCCATGTCGAGTTCCTGCGCGGGGTCAAGAATCCGGTCGGCCTGAAATGCGGCCCGTCCCTCGACCCCGACGAGCTGATCCGTCTGATCGATATCCTGAACCCGGAGAACGAGCCGGGCCGTTTGACCCTGATCGCGCGCATGGGCGCGGACAAGGTGGCGGAGCATCTGCCGCCGCTGATCCGCAAGGTGATGCGCGAGGGTCGTTCCGTCGTCTGGTCGAGCGATCCGATGCATGGCAACACGATGAAATCCTCGTCGGGCTATAAGACACGCCCCTTTGACCAGGTGCTGCGCGAGGTCCAGGGTTTCTTTGCGGTGCACCAGGCAGAGGGTAGCTATGCTGGCGGCGTTCATCTCGAACTAACCGGTCAGGACGTAACTGAATGCGTCGGTGGCGCCCAGGCGATCACCGACGAAGGGCTGCGCGATCGCTATCACACCCATTGCGATCCGCGCCTGAACGCCAGCCAGGCCCTCGAGATGGCCTTCCTGATTGCCGAATCGCTCAAGCGCGAGCGCGATAACGCGGCCGTCGAAGCGGTCGTGGCCGCTTCCTAAGCCGGGAGTTCGCAGAGAGACGTTTCGACGCGGCTAAGGGGGGCGCGGCGATGGGCCCGGAAGAAAGTCAGGTCCGGCACTGGACCGACAGCTACTTCAAGAAGACCAAGGCGGCGGTCGAGCGTTACGGCGACGTGCGCGCGACCTATGCCGTCTTCATGCGCCGTCCGGTGATCTCTGCGCCGCGCCTGATGGTCGATTGGCTCCAGGCGATGGCTGCCGCCCGCGATACCGTCTTCGAGATCGAGCTGACACATGAGGAAGGCGCCTGGGTCGGCGCCGGCGAGCCGATGATGTATATCTCGGGCGCGCTGCGGCATCTGGTCGATCTCGAAACCCTCTATCTGCAACGGCTCGGCCCGGCCTGCGTCGCAGCCTATAACGCCTATGTCATGTGCGCCGAACTGCCCAAAGTTGCCTTTCTGGCGATGGATGCGCGCCATTGCGCCGGGCTGGAAATGGCTGAGTTGATGGCCTATGCCGCCTCGGTCGGCTCGGCCAAGGCGCAGCGCAAGGCCAATGCCGTGGGCTTCGTCGGCAATGCGACGGATGCGACCGCCCATTACTTCGGCCGGGATTCGGGCCTGGGCACCATGCCCCATGCCCTCGTCGGCTATGCCGGCTCGACCCTGCGCGCGGCCGAGATGCTGCACGAGACCCTGCCCGACGAGCCGTTGACCGTGCTGGTGGATTATTTCGGGCTTGAGGTCACGGATGCCCTGGCCGTTTGTGCCCATTTCCCGGGCTTGCTGGCCGCGGGCCGCCTGTCCGTGCGCATCGACACGCCGGGCAGTCGCTTCGTCGAGGGGCTGGACCCGCCGGCCTCCTACGCGGTGCTGGAGCGCAACGTGCCCGAATCGATCCGCGGCTACCGCAACGAGGCGGAACTGCGCCATCTGGTCGGCCCCGGCGTGACCGCCGCGGCGATCTGGCATCTGCGCGAGAGGCTCGACGGCGCCGGCTTCCAGAAATGCAGGATCGTCGCCTCGTCCGGCTTCAGCCCGGAGAAATGCCGGGTCATGGGCATCGCCAACGCGCCGGTGGATGTCATCGGCACGGGCTCCTACCTGCCGGAAAAATGGAACGAGACCTACGCGACGGCCGATATCGTCGCCTATGACGGCGTGCCGCGGGTCAAGATCGGCCGCGAATTCCTGCTCCGCAAACTCGACGGCGAAGACCAGGACGGCTGACGGCCGTTTAAGGAACGAGAATCGTGCCAGTCATCCTTCGAGACGCGCGCTTCGCACGCTCATCAGGATGGGGAGAATTCAAAATCTAACCTCACCCTGAGGAGGCCCGTAGGGCCGTCTCGAAGGGTGATTGGCACAACGCCTCGCGGCGATCAGCCCTTCAACCGCGCCAAGGCCCCGCGCTTGAAGGCGCGCAGGCCCTCGTCTTCCACCTCGTAGACTTCCTCGGCGGTGAAATCGCCCTCCCACCACAGGCAGAGGCCGGATTCATCCTCGGCCATCTTACGGCCCAGCTCGCCCCGGGTGATGAAGAAATCGCTGTCCATGGCGAGTTGGTGGCTCTTGCGGAAGAAGCGCAGACGGCTGCCCTCGCCCTCGACCATCCAGCGGTGGTGGTAGAAGCCGATCTCCGGCATCCGGCCCAGCGCGGCGCGGAGGCGGAAAAAGCGGGCCTTGGCGAAGATCTCGCGCGCCCGGCTCGGCACCTCGATATAGCCGGCCTTGGCGACGCGGGAGAGTTCCCGGCACACGGCGATTGGGTCGCGCACATCCTCCAGAAGATGGGAACAGATGGCGAAATCGAACCGATTGTCCTCGAAGGGCCAGGGCGGCGCGCAGACATCGTGGATCGTCCAGGTTTCGGCCGAAAAACGCTCCGGCTCGGCGGGGGTCAGGCTGTCGGCGGTCTGCCGGGTCGCATGGGAGCCCAGATCGATGACATGGGTCGCCGGCCCGAAAGGATTGTGCCAGCCGCCGACATCGAGAACGGAGTCGCAGGCCTTGGCCCGTTCGATCAACCTGGGCAGGTTGGAATAGAGGATCATCGCGCGGTCACGATGCGCGGAACGCGATTTCCTGCGCGCCGTCCCAGAGCACCTTGCGGCCCATTTCTTCCAGGCTTTCCATCCCCTCCGTCACCGTCAGGAAATGATTGCCGGCCAGCATGCCCATCTTGCTGGCGAAGCAGGAACTGCCATAGGCGAAGAGAATTTCCGTCTCGCTGAAGCCGCCGGGATAGAGCAGCACGTCGCCGCGCGAGGGATGCGCGGTGTGGTTCTCGGAACCCAGCCCGGTGTCGAAATCGCCCAGGGGAATCCAGACCGCCTCGCCACTCCAGCGCGAATGAATGACCTTGTTCTGGAAGGGCAGGAGGGCGCAGAAGCGGCGGCAGGTCTCCGGCGCCCGGTCCCATTCCAGGCGCGCCGTGAAGCGGTGCTGGCCGACCTCGATGGCGAGGCTGCTCGGCTGCATATGTCCTCCAGTCCCTTGGGGCGATTTTATTCGGCGGCGGCGACAGGGGCGGCGACGGGGGCGGAAATCCGCCCCGACCAGACCGTTTCGTTGCCGGGTTCGGGATCGTGGGGGATGAAGCGCGCCAGGACAAGGCTGACTGCGGCCATCGCGGAGCCGGCCAGGAAGACCGTCGCCGGGCTGGCCAGCCAGATCAGCCCGAAGGCGACGGGGATGACCACGGCGGCGATATGGTTGATCGAGAAGGCGACCCCCGCCGTGGGCGCGATATCCGCCGGATCGGCGATCTTCTGGAAATAGGTCTTCATGGCGATCGCCATGGCGAAGAACAGATGGTCGATCACATAGAGCACGGCGGCCCAGAAAGGGTCGCCCACGAAGGCGTAACAGGCGAAGACGATGATCAGGCCGATATATTCCAGGGTCAGGGCGCGCCTTTCGCCCCAGCGCACGATCAGCCCGCCGATACGCGGCGCCAGGACCATGTTGATGGCGCAGTTGAGCAGGAAGAGCAGGCTGATTTCGCCCACCGAATAGCCGAACTTCTCGACCATCATGAAGCCGGCGAAGACGATGAATATCTGCCGCCGCGCCCCGCCCATGAAGGTCAGGGCGTAGTAGAGCCAGTAGCGCGGGCGCAGGACCAGTTGCTTGTTCTGCTCGACCTGGGCCGGAATGCGCGGCCAGGCCAGCCAGGCAAAGAGGGTGATCGCCAGGGTGATCCCGCCGCCCACGAAATAGATCGCGCTATAGCCGAGGTCGAGAACCTCGGACGCCCCGTAGACCAGCCCATAGGTGATGATCGAGGCGAAGCCGCCGACCGCGATGATGCGGCCGAAGACGATGGGCGCGCGGCCCTTGTCGACCCATTGCATCGCCAGGCTGGTCTGCATCGTCTCGTAATAATGGTAGCCCGTGCTCATCAGGAGGGTCGTCGCGCAGAGGCCGACGAAGCTGGGGGCCAACCCGGTGATCGCCGTGCCCAGCCCGAGAACGGCGAGGGAGAGCAGGGCGAAGGTCTGCTCGCGCAGCAGCAGCAGCAGCACGAAGACGGCGGTGAAGGCGAGGAAGCCGGGAATCTCCCGGACGCTTTGCAGGACGCCCATATCGGCACCGGTGAAGGCGGCCTGCTCGATCGCGAAATTGTTGAGCAGGGCCTGCCAGGTGCCGAAGGACAGCGGCACGGCCGCCGCCATCACCAGCAGCAGGATATCGGGCCGCCGCCAGCGGCCGCCGGAGAAGGATTCAATAACGTGCGCCATCGCCAAGGTTCTAGGCCGGGCTTTGCCGGCTGTCGAGCCTTACGCGAGGGGGTTGAGGGGGCGGCATGTCCCGTCAAAGCGCCGATTGGCTCCGGCGCGGCGGCGCGCCTATAGTGCGCGCCGAATCCGGCGGACCTTGAAGCCCCAACAAATTGCGAAGCCTGTGACAGACAAGCTCACCATCGCCATCGCCCAGCTCGACCCGACAGTCGGCGACATCGCCGGCAATGTCGCGCGCATCCTGGACTGGCGGGCCAAGGCGGCCGCGCAAGGTGCGGATCTCGTCGTCTTCACCGAACTCGTGGTCTCCGGCTATCCGCCGGAGGATCTGGTCCTCAAGGCGGCTTATCGCGATGCCGTCGCCGAGGGCCTGGATGAGCTGACGCGGGCCAGTGGCGATGGCGGCCCGGCGATGGCGGTCGGCTCCATCCATACCGAGGACGAAACGGCCTACAACGCGGTCTACCTGCTCGACGGCGGCAAAGTGACGGCCGTGCGCATGAAGCACGAATTGCCCAATTACGGCGTCTTCGACGAGAAGCGCGTCTTCGGCCAGGGCCCGCTGCAGGGGCCGGTCGATTTCCGCGGCCTGCGCCTCGGCCTGATGGTCTGCGAGGACATGTGGGAGGCGGAGGTCACCGAAACCCTGGAGGAGAGCGGGGCGGAGATCCTGGTCGTCGTCAACGGCTCGCCCTACGAGACCGACAAGCACGATATCCGCACCCAGATCGCGGTCCAGCGGATCGGCGAATCCGGCCTGCCGCTGATCTATGCCAATCAGGTCGGCGGGCAGGACGATATCGTGTTCGACGGCGCCAGTTTCGTCCTCGGGGCCGATTATGGGCTGCGCGCCCTGGCCCCGGCCTGGGAGGAGGCGCTGCTCGTCACCGAATGGCACCGCGGGGCCGAGGGCTGGGACTGCGCCGAAGGGTCGCGCGCCGCCCCGCCGGAGGGCCATGAGGCGGTCTACCGCGCACTGGTCACGGGCCTGGCCGGCTATGTCCGCAAGAACGGCTTTCCGGGCGTGGTGATCGGCCTGTCGGGCGGCATCGATTCGGCGCTTTCCGCCGCCATCGCGGTCGATGCTCTGGGCGCGGACAAGGTCCATTGCGTGATGATGCCTTCGCCCTATACCTCGCAGGACAGCCTGGACGACGCGGCCGCCTGCGCCGGGCTTCTCGGCATGCGCCTCGATACCGTTTCGATCGAGCCGGCGATGGGCGCTTTCGCGGCTATGCTCGCTCCCATCTTCGGCGACCGCGCGCCCGACACGACGGAAGAGAATCTCCAGGCGCGGTCGCGCGGCATCACCCTGATGGCGATTTCCAACAAGCTCGGCACCATGGTTCTTTCGACCGGCAACAAGTCGGAGATGAGCGTCGGCTACGCCACCCTCTACGGCGATATGTGCGGCGGCTATTCCGTCCTCAAGGATGTCTACAAGACCGAGGTCTTCGCCCTCTCGCGCTGGCGCAACCAGGCGCGCCCGGCGGGCGCCTTGGGGCCGGACGGCCGCGTCATCCCCGAGCGCATCATCACCAAGCCGCCCACGGCCGAACTCAAGCCCGACCAGACCGACCAGGACAGCTTGCCGCCCTATGACGATCTCGACGACATGCTTGAATGCCTGATCGAGCATGATATGGCGGTGGCGGAGATCGTCGCGCGCGGCCATGACGAGGCCGTGGTGAAGCGGGTCTGGCGCATGCTGGAACTGGCCGAATACAAGCGCCGCCAGGCCCCGCCGGGGGTAAAGATCTCGCGCCGCGCCTTTGGCCGCGACCGGCGCTATCCGATCACCAACTGGTTCAAGGGCGGCGTATGACCGTCGCCGTCCGCTTCGCGCCCAGCCCGACGGGCCGTTTGCATGTCGGCAATGCGCGGGTGGCGCTGCTCAACTGGCTCTTCGCTCAAGCTCGGGGCGGCCGCTTCGTTCTGCGCATCGACGACACGGACGAGGAACGCTCGGAAGCCGTCTACGAAGAGGCGATCCGCGAGGACTTGGCCTGGCTCGGCCTCGCCTGGGACGAGGAAGCGCGCCAGTCCTCCCGCCTCGACAGCTATGAGGCGGCAACCGAGACCCTGCGCGCGGCGGGGCGTCTCTATCCCTGTTACGAATCGGTGGAGGAACTGGCGCTCAAGCGCCGCACCCTGCGCGAACGCGGCCTGCCCCCGATCTACGACCGCGCGGCTCTCGCCCTGGGCGACGCCGATCACGCGCGGTTCGAGGCCGAGGGCCGGCGGCCCCATTGGCGCTTCCGGCTCGAGCATGAAGCCATCGAATGGACCGATGTGATCCATGGCGACTGGCGCTTCGAAGGCGAGAATCTCAGCGACCCGGTCCTGGTGCGCGAGGATGGCAGGCCGCTTTTCGCCCTGTCTTCCGCCGTCGACGATATCGAGATGGGCATCAGCCATGTCATCCGGGGCGAGGACCATGTCTCGACCACGGCGGCCCAGATCCAGCTGTTTCGCGCCCTGGGGGCCGAGCCGCCGGTCTTTGCCCATCTGCCCCTGTTGACCGATGCCGGCGGCCAGGGTCTGTCAAAGCGCCTGGGCAGCCTCAGCCTGTCGGACCTGCGCGCGCAGGGGATCGAGCCGATGGCGATTAACAGCTATCTCGCCCTGCTCGGCACCCCCGATCCGATCCGCGCCGTGCCCGCATTGGAAGAACTGGCGGCGGATTTCGATCTCGCCCGCTACGGTCGCGCGGCGCCCAAATTCGATCCGGTGGAATTGCAGCATCTCAATGCCCGCCTGCTCCACGATCTGCCCTTCGACGCGGTCGCCGGCCGGCTGGCCGCCCTGGGCCTCGATTCGGCCGATGCCGCGTTCTGGGAGGCAGTGCGCCCCAATCTCGACCGGCTGGACGATGCCAGGGTCTGGGATGCGGTCTGCCGTGGCGCGATTGAGCCCGCGATCGATGACACCGATTTCGCGCAGGCGGCCGCCGATCTCTTGCCGCCCGAGCCCTGGGACGAGGAAACCTGGGGCGCCTGGACCGCTGCCGTGAAGGCGGCGACGGGGCGCAAGGGCAAGCCCCTGTTCCTGCCGCTGCGCCGCGCCCTGACGGGATTGGACCACGGCCCGGAACTGAAACTCCTCCTGCCGCTGATCGGCCGGACGCGGGCCGAGGCGCGCCTGGCGGGCCGGGCGGCTTGACACCGCGCCGCGCGAGTTGCGATACCCGAGGTATGAGACACGGTATCCGCCCGACCGGCCTATCCGCGCCGCGATGTAGCTGAGGGTCTCTCCGCGCCCTGGCGGGGCCCCCGTCATCCTTCGATGGCATCACTCGACGCACGGCTTTCGGAAGTGATTCCCATGACCACCGATGCCTCAATCCATCTGCACAACACCCTAAGCCGCCGGAAGGAACTCTTCCGGCCGATCGACGCGAACAATGTCCGCCTCTATGTCTGCGGGCCGACGGTTTACGACTACGCCCATATCGGCAATGCCCGGCCGGTCGTCGTCTTCGACGTGCTCTACCGCCTGCTGCGCCTCGTCTACGGCGCGGATAAGGTGCGCTACGCCCGCAACGTCACGGATATCGACGACAAGATCATGGTCGCGGCGAAGGCGACGGGCGAGGCGATCCGCGAGGTGACCGGGCGCACCCTGGCCGCCTTCCACGAGGACATGGAAGCCCTCGGTGCGCTGCAGCCGGATTTCGAGCCGCGCGCGACCGAGACGATTCCCGAGATGATCAACCTGATCGAGCGGTTGATCGCGCGCGGTCATGCCTATGAGGCCGAGGGCCATGTCCTCTTCGACGTGCCCTCATGGCCCGGCTACGGCGCCCTGTCGGGCAATCGGCGCGAGGAGATCGTCGCCGGCGCGCGCGTCGATGTGGCGCCCTACAAGAAGGACGCCGCCGATTATGTGCTGTGGAAGCCCAGCACGGCCGAGCAGCCGGGCTGGGACAGCCCTTGGGGTCACGGCCGGCCGGGCTGGCATATCGAATGTTCGGCGATGAGCGAGAAATATCTCGCCCCGCTGCCCTTCGATATCCATGGCGGCGGCCTGGATCTGATCTTCCCGCATCACGAAAACGAAATCGCGCAGAGCGTCTGCGCCCATGAGGGCGCGGAGACGGGCGCCGATTTCTCGCGCTATTGGATGCACAACGGCTATGTCACCGTGGGCGGCGAGAAGATGTCCAAGTCCCTGGGCAATTTCTTCACCGTGCGCGAATTGCTGGACGAGGGCCTGCCGGGCGAGGCCATCCGCCTGGCCCTGCTCTCGGGCCATTACCGCCAGCCGCTCGACGTGACGCGCGACACGATCCGCCAGGCGCGCGCCCGTCTCGACCGGTACTACCGGGCGAAGGAGCGGGCGGTGGCGGCCGGCGCCGTGGCGGTTCCGCCGGGCGCGGGCGATCCTTTCGTCGCGGCGTTGGGAGACGACCTGAATTCGCCCCAGGCCCTCAGCGTTCTGGATGGCGAGGCGCATGACATTCAGCGGGCGGAGGGCGACGGTCTCGCGGAAGCCGGTGGGCGTTTCCTCGGCCATGCCGCGCTTCTCGGCCTGCTATCGCAGGACCCGGACGCCTGGTTTCGCGGTGCCGATGCCGGTGGGCCGGACGATCATGAGATTGAGCGTTTGATCGAGGAACGTGTGGCCGCGCGCAAGTCCCGCGACTTTGCCCGGGCGGACGAGATCCGCGATGCTTTGGCGAGTCAGGGCATCGTCCTTGAGGACGGCGCCGACGGCACCGCCTGGCGGCGCGGCGGCTAGTACAACTCGTCGGCGATCTGCTGGATTTCCTCGCGCAGCATGGGATCGCGCTTCGCCGCCTTGGCGATCGTCTGATACTCGTCCATGGTCAGCCCGGCGCTCAGGATCGCCCGCTGCATCTGGGAGACGGCCTTCTGCTTGTACTGGTCGGCCTCGGCCTTGCTCGACGCGCCCTGGATCTTCGGGGTCCAGGCCTGGGTGATCAGGGCGACCTTGCCGGCCGCTTCGGCGAAGGCATAGACCTTGCCCGCGGAAAACTCCTCGGCCGTGCGCTGCAGCAGGACGCCGTCGACGGGGTCGGCGGTGGGCGACAGCGCCGCGGCGGGGCCGGCCGTGACCGACAAGATGACGAACACGGACAGCACGACGGTTTTCCAGCAACGCATGGCCTATCCCCCTGATGAGTCGCGCCCGGCAGTTTCGACTCGCCGTTTGTGCGTTATTCAGCCTGGGAAAATTAGCAGACTATGCAGGCGCTGACGATTCCGTGGCCACCTTCCGTGCATAAAAGTCGATTTCGCCACACAATCGCCAATCTCCCGGTCTAAACTGTGCTTCAAGTTTGAAAGCGCAGCCACGGGGAACTCGATATGGCGAGCGGCGGGCATGATGAACAACGGCGGGATCGCCACGGCGACTCGCGCGGCCAGGGCGCGCGCGACGGCGTCTACCGCCCGGTGTGGGGGGAAGACCCGCTGACTGTCGGTCCGGGCATCCGGCTGCAGGGCGAGATCACGGCTTGCCGGACGCTCGTCGTCGAGGGCGAGGTGATGGCGCGCATGGAGGCCGAAAGCCTCCTGATCTCGTCGAGCGGCCATTTCGAGGGCACCGCCCGGGTGGCACGGGCCGAGATCGCGGGCCGG
>JAQCGR010000074.1 GCA_027619995.1 Pseudomonadota bacterium
CGCCGGGCCGCGACCGGGACGGCCATGCCGCGCCCCTGGCGCTCGAGATCAGCGCGGGGCGCGAACGCCTGATCGTCAATTGCGGCACCGATCCCGAGGCTGGGCCGGCCTGGCGCGCGGCTCAGCGGGCGACGGCGGCGCATTCCACCCTGATCCTGGACGACACCAACGCGGTCGCCGTGATCGACGGCGGCGGCCTGGCCGGGCGGCCCGAGGTGACCTGCCGGCGCGAGACCGGACAGGACGGAGAGATCCTGCTGCAACTGTCCCATGACGGCTATCGGCCGAGCCTGGGGGTCGTGCACAAGCGGCGCATCTATCTCTCGGCCGACGGCACCGATCTGCGGGTCGAGGAACGCATCGCCGGGCCGGGCGACCATGCCGCGACCCTGCGCCTGCATCTGGACCCGGCCGTCCGGGCCAGCCTGTTGGCCGACGGCGAGGGCGCATTGCTGCGCCTGCCCAGCGGCCAGGGCTGGCGACTGCGTTTCGCGGGCGGGCGGCCGCGCATCGAGAGCAGCGTCTATTTCGGCGCCGGCGCGCCGCAGCGCAAGACCGAGCAGATCGTGGTCGAAACCGGGATGTCGCAGGCCGGCCCGCCCCTGCGCTGGGCCCTGCAGCGGATCGATGCCGGCGGCCCGCTGCCGCGCGGGGCCAAGACCCGAAGCTAGAGCCGCCAGCGGCGGTAGCCCTCGGGCAGTTCGACGTCGCGCCACATGTCCTTCAGATCGGCCAGCAGCCCGCCCGGCACCAGCAGGGCGGCGAGATCCGCGCCGGTCATCGCGGCGAAGGCGTCATGGCCCACGGCCCCCAGCACGCAGGCATAGGGCGCCCCGGCGGCCGGGTCGGGCAGGAGGCGCAGGCCGTATTCCGCCTTGGCCACGGCCGGATCGGCGACCGGATCGTGGATATCGACCGCGAAGCCGTGCTCGACCAGGGCGCCGGCCAGATCGACCACCTTGGAATTGCGCAGATCGGGCACGTTCTCCTTGAAGGTCAGGCCGAGGATCAGGGCGCGGCGCGGCACGCCCTCCCGGCCCTCGCCCGCGGCCTCGGCCAAGCGATCGGCGACATAGCGCGCCATGCCGTCATTGATGCGCCGGCCGGACAGGATGATCTCCGGATGATGGCCGATGCGCTGGGCGAATTCGGCGAGATAGAAGGGATCGACGCCGATGCAATGGCCGCCGACGAGGCCAGGCACGAAGGGCAGGAAATTCCACTTGGTCCGGCTGGCCGCCAGCACGTCATGCACGGAGAGGCCGGCGCGGTGGAAGATCATCGCGATCTCGTTCACGAAGGCGATGTTGAGATCGCGCTGGGCATTCTCGATCACCTTGGCGGCCTCGGCGGTGCGGATATCGCGGGCGATGAAGACATTGCCGCCGTTGACCGCGCCGTAGATCGCGGCCAGCCGATCCGCAATTTCGGGGGTCTGGCCGGCGACCACCTTGGTGATGCGCTCGACCGTGTGTTCGCGGTCGCCCGGATTGATCCTTTCGGGCGAATAGCCGAGGAAGAAATCGCGCCCGCAGACCAGGCCCGAACCCTCTTCGAGCAAGGGCCCGCAGACCTCCTCGGTCACGCCGGGGCTGACCGTGCTTTCCAGGACGACGATCGCGCCCTTTGCCATGACACCCGCGACGGTGCGGCAGGCCGCGCGCACCGGGCCGAGATCCGGGCTGTTATCGGCGGCCACGGGGGTCGGCACGGTGACGATGAAAACCTCGGCCCCGCGCATCGCCTCGGCCTCGACCGTCGGCTGGAGGGTCGAGGCGGCAAGCACCGCGTCGGGCACCTCACCCGTCCGGTCGTGGCCCCCGGCAAGTTCCGCCACCCGCCCGGCATCGATATCGAAACCGGTGACCGGGAAATGCTTGGCAAGGGCCACCGCCAGGGGCAGGCCGACATAACCGAGCCCGACGACCACGATGTGGGGGCCATCCCCGGCCGACGGTGCCGTGCTATCAGGCCCTGAGATGCTGTCGGCGCGGGGTGTGGAAGTCACTGCTGCCCTCCGGGACTGGCGATAGGCGGTGCCATCGAAGGAATTTCGAAAGCGGGGAGAGGATGAATCCGGGGACCATGCTCATCTTGGGCGCGACTGTCCGACGAAAGCACCGCCAGAGCCTTCGTCATTCATACAGCGGGCAGCCACGGCGCAACAAATGCCGGAACCAAACACCGGAGGCAAGGGAGGTGATCAACGCGGCCAGCGTCAAGGTCACGAAGAGCTCGCCGCCGATGATGCCGAAGCCATAAGCGACGCTGGCCAGGACGATGCCGGGCCCGCCCCGCGTGTTCATCGCCACGGCAAGATTGAAGCTGGTCAGGACGGTCTTGCCGAGCAGGCGCGCCGCGAGGACCACGCAGATCAGTTCGACGGCCGAGGACAGCAGGATGAAATAGACGGTCAACCAAAGGTCGAAGAACTGGGGCAGATCGATCTTGATGCCGACCAGAGCAAAATAGATCGGCACGAAGAAGCCGAGGGAGATATCGGCGATACGGGCCTTCACGGCCGCGAAGCGCGCCTCCGGCAGGGCGCCCACGGCGATGCCGGCGACGAAGCCGCCGAAGATCGCGTTGATCCCAAGCAGGCTGGCGATCGCCGCAAAGACGAAACAGACGGCAAGGACATATCCGATCGGCGAGGCGCGGGACACGAGATTGAAACGGTTTTTGCTGAGCGCCGGCAGGATGCGCGGCGCGAGCCAGATCGACAGCACAAGGAAGACCAGGGCGATCCCCGCGGTCTTGAGAACCGGCAGCGCCCCCGCCTCCGCCTGCGCGACTCCCTGCCCGGCGGCGAGGCCCGTTGCGACCGCCAGAATCGTCCATAGCAGGAGATCCTGGAGGGTCGCGCAGGCCAGCACGACCTTGGCGAAGCGCGTTTCGATAATCGACAGGTCGAGGAATATCCGCGAGATGACCGGAATCGATGTGACCGCGACGGCGATGCCGAGCACGAGGCGGAAGGCGAGCGAATTCCCCGCCGGCCCCATCAATGCCGTCATGTCGATCACCAGGGGGACGGCATAGCCGAGCGCGAAGGGCGGCAGGGTCGCGGCGGCCAGCACCGCCAGGACGCTGCGCCGGTCCTCGCGCGTCAGGTTGCGCTGGATGCGGAAGCCCGAGGTGAACATGAGCAGCACCAGGCCGATCCAATACAAGGCATCGAGCGCCTGGGTGGCTCCTCCCGGGGCGAAGATCCAGGCCTGCCATTGCGGCATCAGCCAACCGAACACCGTGGGGCCGAGCAGCATGCCGCCGACGATCTCGCCCACCACCCGCGGCATGGCCAGACGCTCGAACAGGTACCCTGTCCCCAGCGCCGCACTCAGCAGCAGGACGATGGCAAGGAACAGATGGGAAAGTTCGGCTTCGGACATAAAGACCCTAAAGGCAGGGAGTGCCGCTCCCGATCCAAAGGTGGGGCCGCATTGACGTTCGGCGCATGAACGCTATATTGTTCAGAGAATGAACATGGACCGTCGCGAAGTCAATCGAGGCGCGGCCAAAGCTTGGTAACGGCTTCGGAGTTGGAGCGAGAGCCAGGCAAGAGTTTGGGCAGAGGACTGGGGCAGTGGAAAAACAAGCGCGCGCGGGCGCCATCGACCAGGAAGGGGAGATCACACTCGGCCTGCTGCAGGCGGTGCACGAGAACGATTCCCTGACCCAGCGCTCGGCCGCCCAGGACCTCGGCATCGCGCTCGGTCTCGCCAACGCCTATCTCAAGCGTTGCGTGAAGAAGGGCCTGATCAAGGTCCAGCAGGTTCCGCCGAACCGCTATGCCTATTACCTGACGCCGCAGGGTTTCGCGGAAAAATCGCGCCTGACGGCGGAGTATCTGTCCTATTCCTTCTCGGTCTTCCGCCGGGCGCGGGCCGATTGCGAGGCGCTGTTCGAAGATTGCGTGCGGCGCGAGCGCCGCCGCGTGGCCCTGTGCGGGGCGAGCGACGTGGCGGAGATCGCCATCCTCTGCGCCCGCGAATTCCCGGTCGAGATCGTCGGCCTGGTCGACCGGGCCTATCGGGAGGCCGGCGAGAGCCGCCTCCACGACCTGCCGGTCGAGCGTTACCTGATCGAACTGGGTGCGGTCGACGCCGCCATGGTGACCGATATGAAGAACGCCCAGGCGGTGTTCGAGGGATTACGTGCCCAGATGCCGGAAGACCGGGTGCTGACCCCGGCCGTGCTGCGCATCTCGCGCAAGGCGGCGCCCGACGCGCGCGACGCCGGGACCGCTTCGGAGAATGGAGGGCCGGCCGCATGACCCGCTGGTACGTCGCGCAAACCCATGCCAAGGCCGAGCACAAGGCCCTGTTCAACCTGGACCGCCAGGGCTTCACCGCCTATCTGCCCCAGTACCGCAAGCGCCGGCGCCATGCCCGCAAAACCGACTGGATCAAGGCACCGCTTTTTCCGCGCTATATCTTCGTGGCCTTCGACCCGCAGCGGGCGCGATGGCGCTCGATCAGTTCGACCATCGGGATCGCCCATCTGATCTGCACGAGCGAGCGGCCCTTGCCCCTGCCCGACGGCGTGATCGACGATATCCGCGCCCGCGAAACCGCGGACGGTCTGGTCGATCTGGCCGAGCCGGCGCCCTTCGAGAAGGGCGAGGCGGTACGAGTGACCGCCGGACCCCTGGCCAACCTGATCGGATTCTTCGAGGAAATGACGGATTCGGAGCGGGTGACTGTCCTGCTCGACATGCTCGGCCGGCCCCTGCGCGTGCGCCTGCGCACGGAACAGGTCGCCGCCTACGCCTGATCGCGAATTGGACGTGGGGCCAGGCGCAGCATGAACGCCGCGAGCAGAAAACCTGTCGCAATCCACCAGCTGGCATAGGCGGCGTAGGACAGCACGCTTACCACCGCGAAGGCGAGGGCGCCGCCGGTCATGGCGTCGCGCATCGCGCCGACGAATCGGCGCTCGATCCCACGAAAGACGGACCAGGCGAACCAAGCCAGCAACAGGGCGCCAACGGCACCCAGTTCGACCCAGACCTGGAGAACCAGGTTATGGGCATGGCGCGGCAGATACGGGGCGTCGGGATGGCCCGGCACGGTGTCCTGCCCGCCGGGCAGCCGGGATACCGCGTCGAGGCCCCATCCCAGGATCGGCCGTTCCGCAATCCGGGCCAGGGTGAAATCGTAGATATAGGTCCGATGAAGGAGCGACCAGGGCAGGTCGATCCGTTGGGCGACGGCGTCCCGCGCCGAACCGAGCGGCGCCGGGACGGTGGCCAACAGGGGTGGGGCGAGCAGAATCCCCACGAGCACAGCGGCGACGATCAGACGGCGGGCACGCCGCCCGCCGAAATGCGACAGCGCGGTAGCGAGCGCCCCCACAACCAGGGCCGCCAGGGCGGCGGTGCTGCCCGACAAAGCCGCAGCCGCCAGGCCGGCAAGGAACACGGCCCATGCCGCACCCAGCCCGCCAACCCGGGCCGAAAGAATCGCGGCGGGCAGCGCCACGACGGCCAGGACGGTGGCGCCCTTGTTCGTCGCGCGAAGCAAGTAGTCGGGAATCGGATGCGGATCGGCGGCACCGAGATAGACGAAAAGCTGACCGTCGGTCGCCCGCTGGCCGAGAATCAGCAGAAGGCCCGCGACCACGGCCGCACCGAGGGCCGCAGCAGTGCAGCGCGCGGCCCGATCGGGCATTGGCGCGAGGCTCGCCGCCGCAAGGCAGCCGCTGCCGAGCAGCACGAGCAGGATGAGCTTGCCCAGGCGGTCGAGGGAATTCGCGGGGTCGAGGCTCCATCCGGCCGTCACCCCGGCCCAGGCCAGGAAGACCAAGACCGCTATGCCGATGAAACGGCGCGTATCGGCCCTGAAGGCGGGTTCCGACGCGAATCGCCAAACGGTTTCAACAAATAAAACGCACAAAATTACGGTCGCAAATCGGGGGGCCAGCACCCCGACGATAACAAAGGCACTGGCAAATGCCGGCATGATTGCGTTAAAAAGTCGGATCACAAATACAACTCGTTTCGTTCCACAGCTCCGGCAGGTATCGCGCATTCCAACGCGCCTCGGGTCAACCCGCTTCGTAACGGTTCGTCGCCGGGCGATTTCCAACGCCCGGGCGGAGAGCTTCAATTGACAAAGGTGCACGAAATCGAAGCCGTCGTCGTTGCCGTCAAACCTTGGCGCCGGTTCATCAACCTGCCCCTGTCGATCGGACTCGTCGCGGCCTTGGTCTATTGGGCCGACACCGACGCTCTGCTCGCCCACTTGACGACAGCCTCAGCACCCCTCCTGGCCGGCGCCCTGGCGCTTCTCGTCGTCCAGTTATTCGTCGTCTCGGGTCGGTGGTGGGCAATCCTCGACGCCTTGCGAACGAACGTGGCGCTGGCGCGGGTCACCGAAATCTATGTCGTCAGCGTCTTCGCCAACACCGTTCTCGTCAACAATATCGGCGGCATGGCCGTGCGCCTGTTTTTTGTGATGCGCCAAGGGGTGACTTTTGCTCCCGCGGCAGCGAGCATCGCCCTCGAGCGGATCGCCACCCTGGGCATTCTGGCCGTCGCCACGATGATCGGCACACCCCTTGCTCTCATCGTCGCGGGCATTCATGGCGCACTGGCCGTCGTCGTCGTGGCCCTCGCGATCGTCGGGTTGGCTGTGGCGGCGACGATCGTTACGCGCACGCGGGCGCTTTCGTACCTCGCACAGAAATTCAAGCTTGAGGCCGCTCTCGACGATCTGCGGAGGATTCTCTTCGATTTCCACGTGATGGAACGCATCGTCGGCCTGACCGCGCTGAGCCAGCTGTTGGGCTTCGCGGCGATCCTGCTGTTGGCGCTGGGGCTGAGCATGGACGTGCCGGTCCTCGGACTCTTGGGGCTCCTGCCGGCGATCGCACTGCTGTCAGGACTACCCATCAGCGTCGGCGGCTGGGGCGTGCGCGAAGGCGGCATGGTCGCCGGCCTGAACCTGTTCGGCGTGCCGCCGGCCGAGGCCCTGGCCCTGTCCATACTTTACGGCGTTCTCGGCCTGATCTGCACTGCGGTCGCCGGCGGCATCGCGGCGTTCGCCAACCTGCTGCGCCGCGGAGCGTGACCGCCAACGCCCAGGGGGCCCGCAGCCTCGGAGCGGCCGGCGCCGCGGCGATAGTTCTCGCGCTCGCCATGCAAGCCCAGATGACTCTGCCGTTCGGTGTCGACGGACTGCGGATAGGAGCAGGCGATATCCTGGTCGGGCCGCTGGCGGCGATTTTTCTGGCGATCGCGACAGTTCGGCGGGATAGGATCGCGTGGTGCCCACCGGCAACCCCTTATCTGCTGTTCGCCATGACCCTCGTCTTGATTGGCGCCCTCGTCATCGGCCGCATCGAAATCGGGCACTGGACGCCCTGGGCCCTGGTCAACCGGTTTGCCGGCTGGTTCGTCCTCATCGCCTATTTCCTCAGCGGGGCATCGATCAGCCGCAACGGCGGCGGCCGGGCACTCGACAAGTTCGCCCTCGTCTATCTCGTGGCGTTGGCGGCGACGGTTCTGCTGCACATCGTCCCAATGGCGCTGGCCGCGACCGGGATCGCGGAGGTAACGCCTCGCCTGACGGGGCACAACGGTGGGATCGCGCAGCTCGCCGGATTCCTCGACAATCCGAACGCCTTCGCCATGGCCCTGCTGCTGGGCAGCGCAATCGCATTCGCCTATGCGCCCGCCATCGCCGAACGAGCGGGGCCATGGCTGCCTTGGGCGTTGCTGACTTGCATGACAACCGGCTTGTGGTTCACTACATCGCGCGCGGCCTGGATCGCTTGGCTGGCGATGGCACTCGCCGCCGTTGCGATGCGCGCACTGCCCTGGCGCGCGACCGGGCTCGCACTGATCGCCACGGGAGCGATCTGCTATGCGCTGGCAGGCGCGGCGGGCGGCGCAACAGGAACGGCGGAAGACAAGGTTCTGAGCATGTTCGGCGCGTCGCCGAATTCAAACCCCTTGGCCGAGGCGGGCGACGTGGAGCGCCTTCGCACGGTCGACCGGACCCTGGATCTTTGGCGGCAGGAGCCGATATTCGGCGCCGGCCTCGGCAGCTACCTTGCGATCCAGGAGGCAGAGGACAACGGGCGGGCGATCGTCATCCACAGCACAGGCCTATGGCTCCTGGTGGAAACCGGGCTCGTCGGCGTGGCCGTGTTCTTCGGTGCGTTCACGACGATCCTCATCGGGGTGTGGCGGCGCGCCAGCGGTGCCACCGTTGCGGACGACCGTCCGTTTCACCGGTGCACCTTGTTTTTTCTGATCGGCTTCGCGGTCATGTCCCTGGGGCATGACCTGCTCTATCAAAGGGTTCTCTGGCTTGTTCTCGGCCTCGCCCTGGCCATACCGAGGACCGATCGATTGCCGCGGCCCGAATTGACCTGATAGAAGGTCGAGCGACGGCCGGGGCGGTCGGTCATTTCCGAGCGGGCGCGTCGCAATGCATCTCCGGCCAATAACGACATTCCTATTTCCCGGACCGGAAACCGCCGGACCGAATCCCGCGACCGGGACCGCCGCGTGACGGCGGCGATGGATCCGCGTCTGGCCGAGATGCGCGCGGCCTGGGACGCAAAGGGCAGCCTGCGGGCGCTCTATGCCGACTATTATCGCCGCATCAGGCGGGATCTCGCGGCCGGGCCCACACTCGAAGTCGGCGCGGGCTTCGGCAACATGAAGCATTTCGATCCGGCGGTGGTCTCGATCGACATGCTTGCCGCCCCCGGCCTCGATGCGATGGCGGATGCCCAGCACCTGCCCTTCGCGGCCGGCTGCTTCGCGAATATCGTCATGGTCGATGTCCTGCACCATGTCGAACGACCGCTCGATTTCTTCCGCGAAGCGGCGCGGGTGTTGCGCCCCGGCGGGCGGATCGCCCTGCTGGAGCCGGCGATCACGCCGTTGAGCTGGGCCTTCTATCACTATCTGCATCCCGAACCGGTCGACCGCAGCGTGGACCCGATGGCCACCGCGGCGCCCGATCCGGACCGCGACGCCTTCGATGCCAACCAGGCGGTCCCCACCCTGCTTTTCGGCCCTCATGCCGCGCGGTTTCGCGCCGCCTTTCCGGAACTGGCCGTGGTGTCGCATGCCCGCCTCAGCCTCTTCGCCTATCCGCTGAGCGGCGGCTATCGCCGGTGGAGCCTGATTCCGCGTCCGCTGGTCGGCCCCGTCCTGGCCTTCGAGGACGCGTTGCTGCCGATCCTCGGTAGGGCGATGGCGTTTCGCATGCTGGTCGTGCTGGAGCGGCGATGAATTCGTCCCCGACCCGCGGCGGGATCGAGCCGCGCCTCGCCCTGGCGATCTTCCTCGCCGCCCTGGCCGTGCGCCTCGTCAATATTCTGTTGCTACCCGACGGCGCGGCCGGCCATTTCCTGGACGATTCCCACGGCTATTGGGACGAGGCGGCGATCCTGAACGACCGCGGCTGGCTGTATTGGTGGGACAGCACGGGCAGCGCCCTGCCCGAACGGCGGCCGCCGCTCTACATGTATTTCCTGGCCGTCTCGCGCGCCCTGTTCGGCCCGTCCCTGGCAATGGCGGCGGCATTGCAGGCCGCCGTCGATGCCGGAAGCTGCGTGCTGATCGCCCTGCTCGCCGGGCGCATCGACGCGACGACGGCGCGCTGGTCGGGCGCGCTGGCGGCGGTTTGGCCAGCCCTCGTCATCCACAGTGCCTTGATCGTCTCGGACAGTCTGCTCCTCTTCCTCTTCCTGTTGGCGATCGCCCTGGGGCTGCGCGCGGCCGATACCGGGCGGATCGGAACCGCGACAGCATCCGGCTTTGCCTTCGGCTTCGCCGTCGTCACGCGCAACGTCATCCAATTCCTCTACCCGCTCGCCATCCTCGCCCTCTTCTTCGCGCTGCGGCGGCGGGGACTGCGCCGGGCGCTCATTTCAGCTCTCGCCTTCGCAATCGCCGCAGCGCTGCTTCCGGGAACGATCATTCAGCGGAATATCGCGAATTTCGACACCCCGGCCCTGACCTCGCAGACAGGGGCCCATGTCCTCAACTGGGTCCTGCCCGAGATCCGCTATCTGGCCGACGGCACGCCGCCCGACACCAGCCGGGCCGAGCACAACCGCATCCTCGAAGAGCGGCTGGCCGCACGACCGGAGGCGGACGGCCCCGCCACCAGCTTCACGCTCGACCGCCTGATGCGTGGCATCGCCGCCGAGCAGATGCGCGAATTGCCTTTCGGCGCCTATCTCAAGGCATGGCTGGTGGGCGCGGTTACCAATCTGGCAGCGCCGCCTATCATCTCGGACCCGCGGGTGCGGGCCCTGCCCAAGCCCAGCTTCGCCGAGACCGCAGGCGACGGCGCCCGAGACCGGATCGAGCTCTATCTGGCAAAAAGCGACGGGGCCTATCTCGCCAGCCTGCTTTTCGGCCTGGCCTTCGCCGCACTGGCCGGCGCCGCGCAGCTCTGGGGGGCGGTAAGCCTGTTGCGCACCCGGCCTTGGATCGCCCTCGCCTGCCTCGCTCTGATCGCCTATGTGCTGGCCGTAACCGGACCGGTCACCGGCCCCAAATATCGACTGCCCGCGGAGCCGGCGCTGATCGTCTTCGCCGCGGCCGGGCTGGCCGATCTGGCGCGCCGTCTGACGCTATGGCGAGGTCGTGTCCGGACCTGATCGCCCGGCGCCGTCCGATGCGCCCGGTATCCCCGGGGCACGCGCCAGCGCCAGCAGGCCCATGCCGGCCAGCCACAAGGTCGCCATCCACCAGACCTGCCATATGCCGTAGCTGAGCAAGGCAATAACGACGGCCGTGACGACCAGGGACGCCACCGCTCCGGCGTGACGCCGGGAAAGGCCGAGGCCGGCAATCCGTCCCAGCGCGATCAAGACCCCTAGCAGGCCCATGATGGCGCCAGGCAGGCCAAGCTCCAGCCACAGTTGCAGCATGGCGTTGTGCGGATGGAGGGGCATCGCCTGGAGCGCGTCGTTGCGGACGCCCTGTCCATGGTTGTCGGACCCTGGATTCAGGGCGTTGATCTCGACGGTCATGTCGGTGGCGCGGCCGGGCATCACCCGCGAAGCATCGAGTCCCCAGCCGAAGAACGGGCGTTCAAGGCTTCGCTCGCCGGCAAAATTCCAGATGAACAGGCGATGAAGATGCGAGGTCGGAACATGCGAGCCGATCAGCTCCAGGCTTCCGCCCTCGGTGATCCGTGTCGCGAGAAACGGCGATGCGAGCCCGCCCATCACGATCAGCACCGAAACGATGCGCAGCGTTCGCTTGAGGTTGATCGAAGATGCCAGGAACACGACGGCGCCGGTCGCCAAGCCGAGAACGGAGGATGCGTTTTCCAGCCGGGTCAGCAGAAAAAAAGTTGCCGCGACGATCGCCAGGGCCGCGAGCGGCTTTCGGCGCGGCACCAGCACGAGCACGGCGAGCCACACGAAGATGGAGAAGACGCTTGTCGTCCGGTTGAACGCGACCGTGTAGACGAACAGCGTATCCGGCCCCTGCAGGGTGTGGCGCAGGAATTCGGTCAGCATGCCCCCGGTCAGGATTTCAAATCCGAGCAAGCAAAGTCCGACGAGGAGGCCCGCAAGGAAGCCGTTGCCGACAACCGTGGCACCCCAGGCATCAAGCCCCCGGGCGGCCGACCAGAGGACCAGCCCGGCCAGACCGGTTCCGGCCACTTGGGCGGCCAGTTGGAGGCTGCGGCCGGGGTCGATGGACCACAGGGCGGTCAGCGCACCCCAGGCCGTCAGCAGCGCCATGATCGCGGCGGCGCCCCAGGGCATCCGCGAGACGAGGGCGCGCCAGTCCAGGGCCGCGATCGGCACGGCCGCGCCAACCAGGAGGATGGGCATCATCTTGGCGCCGAGCACCGCCAAGGGCAGCGCGACGAAGCCGGCGAAGGCCAGGAGATGGAACGGTCGGAGACGGAGAAGCAAACGGGCCTCGTTCGAACTGCGCGCGCCTCGGGGACGCGCCGCATGTATTTCGCATAGCCGCCGTCGGGTCAACGACCGCC
>JAQCGR010000075.1 GCA_027619995.1 Pseudomonadota bacterium
GTCAATGTCGAATATGTCTCCGCCAACCCGACCGGGCCGCTTCATGTCGGCCATGCCCGGGGCGCGGTGGTCGGCGACGCCCTGGCAGCCTTGCTGGAAAAGGCCGGTTACGCGGTCGAGCGGGAATATTACATCAACGATGCCGGGGCCCAGGTCGATCAACTCGCCGGCTCGACCTTCCTGCGCTATCTCGAAGCTCTCGGCGAGCCTGCGACGGAGGAAACCTTCGCCCGTTACTGTCCGGACCAGGAATGGGCCTATCGTGGCGACTATCTCGTGCCCGCCGGGCAGGCCCTGGCGGCGGCCGAGGGTGAGCGCCTGCGCGACATGGCGCCGGCGGAATGGCTGCCCATCGTTCGCGCCTTTGCGATCGACGCGATGATGGGCCTGATCCGCGAGGATCTGACGACCCTGGGCATCTGCCATGCCGGGTTCAGCTCCGAACGGGCTCTGGTCGATTCCGGGCGGGTCGACGAGGCCCTGGCCGATCTCGACTCCCGTGGCCTGATCTATACCGGGGTCCTGGAGCCGCCCAAGGGCAAGACGCCCGAGGATTGGGAGCCGCGGCCCCAGACCCTGTTCCGCTCGACCGATTTCGGCGACGACGTGGACCGCCCTTTGAAGAAGTCGGACGGCAGCTGGACCTATTTCGCGTCCGACATCGCCTACCACTACGACAAGTTCAAACGCGGTTTCGACGACATGATCGACGTTTGGGGCGCCGACCATGGCGGTTACGTCAAGCGCATGAAGGCGGCCGTCCAGGCGATCACGGGCGGGAAGGGCGCGCTCGACGTCAAGCTCTGCCAGATGGTCAATCTGCTGGAGGACGGCCACCCCGCCAAGATGAGCAAGCGCGCGGGCACGTTCGTCACCCTGCGGGAGGTCGTCGACCGGGTCGGCAAGGATGTCGTGCGCTTCATGATGGTGACCCGCAACAACGACGCCCAACTCGATTTCGACTTGATCAAGGTCACCGAGCAATCGCTCGAAAACCCCGTTTTCTATGTGCAATACGGCCATGCCCGGGCCTATTCCGCCCTGCGTAACGCCGCCGAGGCGCTGCCCGGCCTCGATAGTTCGCGTGAGGCCCTGGCCGAGGCCGAACTGAGCCGCTTGACCGACCCCGACGAGCTTGGTTTGATCAGGCTGATCGCGGGATGGCCGCGTCAGGTCGAATTGGCGGCCGAGGCGCATGAGCCCCACAGGCTGGCCTTCTATCTCAACGATCTTGTCTCGGCCTTCCATAGCCTGTGGTCGCGGGGCAACAAGGAAACCGACCTGCGCTTCATTCTTCCAGATGATCCGTCTTTGACGGCGGCGCGCCTCGCGCTGGTTCGGGGAATGGCGCTTGTTGTGGCGTCCGGCCTGGCCGTCTTCGGGGTCGAGCCAATGGAAGAGATGCGCTGATGCGGGCCGATCCGGGTTATCGAGACGAATACGATCCCAACTCCTTCGAGCGCGGACCGTCGCGGCGCATACGGACGATCGCCTGGGCCGTGGCCATCGTCGCCCTCGGCGCCTTCGGCATTGTCATCTGGTACGCCTACAATCTGGGTATTAAGGACGGCACCGAAAGCGTCGCTCCCTTGATTCGCGCCGATGCCCGGCCGACCAAGATCAAGCCGGAACAGCCCGGCGGCATGGCCGTGCCCCATCAGGACAAGGAAGTTTACGGGATGATGGGTTCCGGCGGCGCGTCGGAGCCCAAGGTCCAGCGTCTCCTGCCGCCGGCCGAACAGCCGAAATCCCTGCCGCCACCGGCGCCCTTGTCCGGCTCGACGGCGCAGGCCTCGGCCGGGGGCAATGACGTCGCGTCGCCACCACCCTCGGACAAGTTGCAGGCGCTGATGGAGCGCGAGGGCCTCGCCCCGAAGAGCGATGGCCAAGGCGAGGATGACCGCCCGACACCGCCGAAAGCGGATGTCGCCACCGCGCCGACCGCCACGCTCGATCCCCAGGTCGCGAGCAAGCCACCGGCCGAACCCGCACCTGCGGCCAAGCCGGCCCCGGCACCCAAGACGACCGGTTCGGCCGATCTGTCGGGGCGTTGGCGCATTCAATTGGCCGCCCATCGCGACCGTCCGACGGTGGATTCCGAGTGGGGCCGTCTGCAGAAGAAATATCCCGATCTGCTTGGCGCTTTGGTACTGGAGGTGCAGAAGGCGGATCTAGGAGCCAAGGGCACCTTCTACCGCATGCGGGGCGGGCCCATCGGGGATGAGGCCAGCGCCAAGCTGCTTTGCGCCCAGCTCGAACAGCGCAAGCAGGGATGCCTGGTTGTCCGCCCGTAAGTCACCGGGCACCCAGCCCTCGCGCCGGCCCGCACCCGTCATATTCGGACTGGCAGGGACCGCGCCCGATGCGCGCGAGCGAGCCTTCTTTGCCGAGGCGGCCCCCCTGGGCTTCATCCTCTTTGCGCGCAACTGCGAGACCCCCGAGCAAGTTCGCGCCCTGACCGGCGAATTGCGGGGCATTCTCGGCCGGGCCGACGCGCCGATCCTGATCGACCAGGAAGGGGGCCGGGTGGCGCGGCTGGGCCCGCCCCATTGGCGGCGCAGCCCGGCGGCCTGGAATTTCGTCGAATTGGCCCGCCGCGATGGCGATGCGGGGACCGAGGCCGCCCGCCTGAACGCCCGTCTGATGGCCGCGGAATTGGCCGCCCTGGGAATCGACGTCGACTGCGCGCCGGTTCTCGACGTGCGCCAGGCGGATGCGCATGAGGTGATCGGCGATCGGGCCCATGGCGAGGATCCGGCCACCGTCGCAGCCTTGGGCCGCGCCGTGGCCGAGGGCCTGCTGGCCGGCGGTGTGTTGCCGGTGATCAAGCATCTTCCGGGGCACGGCCGCGCCCGCGCCGACAGCCATCTGGAACTGCCCCGGGTGGACACGCCGCGAGCCGATCTCGCGAAGACCGATTTCGCGCCTTTCGCGGCCCTGGCCGATATACCCTGGGGCATGACCGCCCATGTCCTCTACACCGCCCTCGATCCCGACCGTCCGGCGACGACCTCGCCTGCCGTGATCGCCGATGTCATCCGGCGTGAGATCGGTTTCACCGGCGTGCTGGTGAGCGACGATCTGGGCATGAAAGCCTTGGGCGGGCCGCTTGGCGCCCGGGCCGGCGATGCCCTGGCCGCGGGCTGCGACCTGGCGCTCCATTGCAGCGGCGAGATGGATGAGATGCAGGCCGTCATGACCGGCCTGCCGGCGATGACTCCGGCCTGCGAAAAGCGCTTGGCGCGGGGCCGTGCGCGCTTGCAATCGCCACCTGAACCGATCGAGGCGACCGACCTCGCCATGCGGCTCGACGCCTTGCTGGGCGCGGCCTAGCTCATGGGCGATACCGGCGAGATCGGCGCTATCGTCTATACCGTCACCACCTGGCTGCTGCCGGTGCTGTTCGCCATTACCTTGCACGAGGCGGCCCATGGCTACATCGCCTGGAAACTGGGCGACGACACGGCCTATCGCCTGGGTCGGGTGTCCTTCAACCCGCTGCGCCATATCGACCGGTTTGGCACGATCATTCTGCCGGCCCTGCTGCTGTTGATCCGCGCGCCGTTCCTGTTCGGCTGGGCCAAGCCGGTGCCGGTGAACTTCCGCCGCCTGAACAACCCGCGCCGCGACATGATCCTGGTCGCCGCCGCCGGGCCCGGCATCAATATGGTAATGGCGATCGGCGCGGCCATCCTTCTCCATGGCGCGGTCCTTCTGCCGGCGGAAATCGGCGTCTGGACGGTCGAAAACCTGAAGAACGCCCTGCTCATCAACGTCGTGCTCGCGGTCTTCAACATGCTCCCGCTCCCACCGCTCGACGGCGGGCGGGTCGCGGTCGGCTTGCTGCCCCCCGTTCTGGCCCGGCCCCTTGCCAAGATCGAGCGCTGGGGATTGTTCATCATCCTCGGGGCCTTGATAATCCTTCCGATGATCGGTCGCCGGCTCGGGCTGGAGATCGATCTGTTCGAGACATTGGTGCTCGGTCCTGTGGTTTGGATCATCGGCATCATCCTGCGTTTGACCGGTCATTGAGATCCACGGAGACGCCCGCCCCATGGCCAGCGACCCGCCCGCTCAGGATTTTACCGAAGACTCGCCCCGCCCGGTGCGCGACAGCCGTTTCGTCGTCGATCTCGACGGCTTCGAAGGCCCGTTGGATCTCCTGCTGGAACTGGCGCGCCACCAAAAGGTCGATCTGATCCATATCTCGATCCTCCAACTGGCGGATCAGTATCTGGCATTCATCACCCAGGCCGCGAAGGTCCGGCTGGAGGTCGCGGCAGACTATCTGGTGATGGCGGCCTGGCTGGCCTATCTGAAGTCGCGCCTGTTGCTGCCGCGCAGCGCGGAGGAGGAGGGGCCGGAACCCTCGGGCGAGGAAATGGCTGCCGCGCTGCAGTTCCAGCTTCGCCGGCTCGAGGCGATCCGCGAAATGGGCGAACGCCTGCTTGCGCGACCGCGCCTGGGCGTCGATATATTCGGCCGGGGCGAACCGGACGGCATCACCGTGATCTCGAATCCGGTCTACGATGTGTCGCTCTATGATCTGCTGTCGGGCTATGCCCGCCAGAAGCGGCGCGCCAAGGGCGAGACCTACTCGCTGCCGCCGCTCAACCTTTATACCGTGGAGGACGCGATCGAGCGCCTGACCGAAATGCTGGGGCGCCTGCCCGATTGGAATACCCTGGCGAGCTTCCTGCCCGAAAGCCTCGGCGATGGGATCGAGCGCCGCTCGACCATCGCGGCTCATTTTTCGGCGACCCTTGAACTTGCCCGCACGGGCCGGATCGAGTTGCGTCAGGGCGCGCCCTTCGCCCCGATCTATCTGCGCCGCAAGGGCGCCCCAGGCGGTTCGGAATGAGCGACGATCGCGGCCAGCAGGTCCGGGTGGTCGAGGCGCTGCTTTTCGCGGCCGAGGAGCCTCTGGACGACGCCAGCCTCAAGGCGCGGCTGCCGGAAGATGCGCCGCTGGGCGAATTGCTGGAGGAACTGCGTGCGCTCTATGCCGGGCGCGGCGTCAATCTCGTCAATGTGTCCGGGCGCTGGGCGTTCCGCACCGCGACCGATCTTGCGCCTTTCCTGCGGTCCGAGCGGACGGTCCGGCGCAAGCTGTCCCGCGCGGCCGTGGAAACCCTGGCCATCGTCGCCTATCACCAGCCGGTCACCCGGGCCGAAATCGAGGAAATGCGCGGCGTCAGCGTCAGCCGCGGCACCCTGGAAACCCTGCTCGAAGCGGGCTGGGTCCGCCCCGGCCGGCGGCGCCAGACACCGGGCAAGCCGGTGACCTGGATCACGACCGACGGGTTTCTCGAGCATTTCGGCTTGAGCAGCCGCGACGATCTGCCCGGCGTGGAAGAGCTCAAGGCCGCGGGCCTTCTGGACAAGCGCCCGGCGATCAGCGCGGTCGGGGGAATCGGGGGCGACGGCGAAGTTGACCGGCCCGAAGAAGAAGATCCCGATACGGAGGCCTTCGCCGAAGGTCTCCCCGAATAGTCGTGGCGGCGGACCGCACCGAGGGGCGAAGAAGCGACACCGACATTCCGGCAATGGAGCTTCACGGGATCGGCCATCGTTTCGACGGTGTGCGGGCGCTCGACCGCGTGGATTTGGAGGTTGCGGGGGCGGAGGTCGTCTGCATCGTCGGCCCGTCCGGTTGCGGCAAGACAACGCTGCTGCGCATTGTCGCGGGCCTGGAAGCCCTCCAGGAAGGGGAAGTTCTGCTGAGCGGCGAGGTGGTGGCCCTGCCGGGGCGCCAGGCGCCGCCCGAGACGCGCGGCATCGGCCTGGTATTTCAGGATTTCGCCCTCTTTCCGCATCTGTCGGTGGCCGACAATGTCGGTTTCGGCCTGCGCCGCTGGGATGCCGTCGACCGGCGCGCCCGGGTGCTCGAGGTGCTCGAGCAATTCTCGATCGTCGATCTGGCCGATGCCTTTCCCCATACCCTGTCGGGCGGCCAGATGCAGCGGGTCGCCCTGGCCCGCGCCATCGCCCCGCGTCCGCGCCTGCTGCTGCTGGACGAGCCTTTCTCGGGCCTCGATTCGCGGCTGCGTGACGCCGTGCGCGACCGCACGCTGCATGACCTCAAGGCCAGCGGCGCAGCCACCCTGATGGTGACCCACGATCCCGAGGAAGCGATGTTCATGGCGGATCGCATCGCCGTCATGCGCGCGGGCCGCATCGAGCAGATCGGGCGACCGGTCGATATCTACTATCACCCGGCCAGCCCTTTCGTGGCGTCCTTCTTCAGCGATGTGAACACCTTGCACGGGACGGTGCGGGACGGCGCGGTGGCCACGCCCTTCGGGGCTCTGCCCGCCGAGGGGCATCAGGACGGCGACGAGGTTCTGATCCTCATTCGGCCCGAGGCCCTTCAACTGGCCTGGGCGGGCGAGGGGGATCACGCGGCCAATGTCGGCCTGGTGCGCGCGGCGCGCCTGTTGGGGCGCAGCACCCTGGTCCATCTCGACATGCCGCGGACGGAAGATGCCGCCTTTCTTCATCTGCATAGCCGTGTGCCCCGCAATGTGGCCTTCGGCGAGGGCGACGAGGTCGCCGTTACATTGGATCGCAGCCAAGTCTTTGTTTTCCCAGCAAGCGAACCAGTATCTGTAAGGCCGGAATGAATTAGCGCGGCGGTGGGTGGCGTTGCGGCCAGGGGTCGATTCTGCCAATATCCGCCGCAATCGAGGAAATCCCTCAACCGAGGAGCGTTTGTATGGGTTCGTTTAGCTTATGGCACTGGCTTGTGGTTCTGGCCGTCGTGCTGCTTCTGTTCGGCGGTGGCGGCAAGATTTCGCGGATCATGGGTGACATGGCCAAGGGCGTGAAGTCCTTCAAGAAGAACATGAAGGAAGAGGATGGCGAGGCGTCCGCGGATGCCGATGCCGGTCCCGCGCCGCAACTTCAGCGCGGTGCGGACAACGGTGCGGACTCCACCGTCCGCAAGGACGAGGCGGCCAAGACCTGACGCGCGCCCCTTGTCGGGGCGCCACCGTCCGGCCGGGAGCGTGATGCGCCATGCTTGATCTGGGCTGGACAGAAATTCTGTTGATCGCCGTGGTCACTTTGATCGTGGTGGGCCCCAAGGAATTGCCGAACGTGCTGCGCACGGTGTCCTATTGGATCCGTCGCGCGCGCGGCCTTGCGCGCGATTTCCAGAAGGGTGTGGACGACATTGTTCGCGAGGCCGAACTCGACGACATCAAGAAGGAACTCAAGAACGTGTCGCCGGGGGATATGAGCAAGCGGATCGAGGATGCCGTCGATCCGACGGGGGAAATCAAGGACGCCTTCAAACTGGACAAGCCTGACACCTCCAAACCGGCGAAACCCGCCACGCCGAAGTCCGGTACGGTAAAGTCCGATACGCCGAAGCCCGATACGCCAAAAATCGAAGCTCCCTCGGAAACAACCGCGGATACGCCGCTCGCGTCGGATGCGTCTGCGCCGGTTTCGCCGGCGCCGGAGCCTGCCTCGACCGGTGGGCCGGACGACGGGGACGCGAGTCCGCCAGACGCCAAGTCTCGCGCCAGCGCCTGATCGATGGCGGAAAAAGATGCCACTGAAAAGCGTATGCCGCTGCTCGATCATCTGGTCGAGCTGCGTGGGCGGCTGCTTTACAGCGTTCTTGCCTTCATTCTCGTCTTTATCGGCTGTTTCTATCTAGCCGAAGGAATATTCGGGTTTCTGGTCGAGCCCCTGGCACGCGAATTTCAGGGCACCGACCATCACCGCATGATCTACACGGCCCTGCACGAGGCCTTTTTCACCTACGTTAAGGTCGCCTTCTTCGCGGCGCTCTGCATCACCTTTCCGATCATCGCCTCGCAGATCTACATGTTCGTGGCGCCCGGGCTGTATCGCCACGAACGCAAGGCTTTCCTGCCCTTTCTTCTCGCCACGCCAGTCATGTTCCTGGCCGGCGCGTCCTTCGTTTACTACCTGGTCATACCGGTCGCCTGGGACTTCTTCCTGGGTTTTCAGACCGCCGGCGGTGCCGGCGAATTGGCGATTCAGGTCGAGCCCAAGGTCAACGAGTATCTGAGCCTGACCATGACGCTGATTTTCGCTTTCGGCGTTGGCTTCGAACTGCCGGTCGTGCTTACGCTGCTCGGCCGGGTCGGTATCGTCTCGGCCAAGGGGCTGCGCGAAAAGCGACGCTACGCCATCGTCTTGGCCTTCGTCGCGGCGGCAGTCCTCACGCCACCGGACGTGATCAGTCAACTCGGCTTGGCCGTGCCTATCTTGTTTCTCTACGAGATGTCGATCCTGATTGTCGCTGTCAGCGACCGGCGTCGCGCGCGCGAACGCGCGGAGGCCAAAGACGAGGATGAGGACGGCGAAGAGGATAATGTCGAGGAAGCGGATAGCGAGGAGACTGGTGGTCGTCGCCGTGCCGAAGACGATGACGACGACGGCTTGGTCGAAGATTCGGATTTCAACATGACCCGTTAGGGCGGGTTCGTGGCGAGCGGATACACTCGATTCGCCGCGCTGCCCTGGCCGAATCCGTCCAAGCTGACCAGAGGGGTGACCGGTAGGGTGGCCGGTGGACGGCTGGTCGGACGGGCCGTATAACTCCGCGGACTTCGCTCGCTTTATCAATCGAGTTTTCTGGCACGACATGTTCGATATCCGCTGGATTCGCGAAAATCCGGATGCTTTTGACCAGGGCCTGGCCGCTCGCGGCCTGGAGGGTCTGGCCGCCGAACTGATCGAGCTCGATTCCCGGCGGCGCGGCGTGCAGACCCGCCTGCAGGAATTCCAGACCCGGCGCAACGAAGCCTCCAAACTGGTCGGCGCGGCCAAGGGACGGGGCGACAACGCGACCGCCGAGGCCCTGATCGCCGAAGTCGCCCAGATTAAGGACGCCATGCAGGCGGCCGAGGAGGAGGAGCGTGCGGCCGCCTTTGCGCTCGAGGAACGTCTCTCCGGCATCCCGAATCTGCCCGCCGCCGACGTGCCGATCGGCCCTGACGAAGCGGGCAATGTCGAGATTCGCAAATTCGGCACGCCGCCCACCTTCGATTTTGCGCCCCAGCAGCATTTCGAATTGGGTGAGGCCATGGGCCTGATGGATTTCGAGGCCGCGGCCAAGCTGTCCGGGGCGCGTTTCGTTGTCCTCAAGGGTGCGCTCGCCCGGCTCGAACGCGCGCTCGCCCAGTTCATGCTCGACACCCATACGGCCGAGTTCGGCTATACCGAGGTCAGCCCGCCAATGCTGGTGCGCGACACCGCGCTCTACGGCACGGGGCAATTGCCGAAATTCGGCGAGGATCTGTTTCGCGCTTCGGCGGATCACTGGTTGATCCCCACGGCCGAGGTGCCGCTGACCAATCTCGTGGCTGGGGATATCCTGGACGAGGAAGCCCTGCCCATGCGGGTGACGGCCTTCACCGGCTGTTTCCGAGCGGAGGCCGGTGCGGCCGGGCGCGACACGCGCGGCATGTTGCGCCAGCACCAGTTCTACAAGGTCGAGCTGGTCAGCGTGACTCAGCCGGAAGAGTCGGATGCCGAGCTGGAGCGGATGACCGGCTGCGCCGAGGCGATCCTCCAACGTTTGGAATTGCCCTACCGGGTGATGCTGCTGTCCTCGGGCGATATGGGATTTTCGGCACGCAAGACCTACGACCTGGAAGTCTGGCTGCCCGGTCAGGATGCCTATCGTGAGGTGTCCAGCTGCTCGAATTGCGGGGAATTCCAGGCCCGGCGCATGAACGCCCGCTACCGGCCCAAGGAAGGCAAGGGGACGCGCCATGTCCATACCCTCAACGGCTCCGGCCTCGCCGTCGGACGGGTCATGATCGCGGTGCTGGAGAATCACCAGCGCGCCGATGGCACGGTCGAGGTGCCGGCTGCCCTGCGTCCCTATATGGGCGGCGTGGAGATTCTGGGCGCGGATGTTTGAACCGCCTCTCGACCTGAGCGCCGCGCGCATTCTCGTCTCCAACGACGACGGCATCCATGCGACCGGCATCAAGGTCCTGGAGCGCATCGCGCGAAGCCTGAGCGACGATGTCTGGGTCGTAGCACCCGAGGCGGAGCAGAGCGGCGCGCTGGATTGCAGATAAATAGCATGGCCCCTGCGTATCCGGCGCATGGACGACCGGCATTTCGCGGTCGACGGCACGCCGACCGACAGCGTGCTTCTGGCGGTCAAGCAGATCATGAAGAAGCGCCCGCCCGATCTTGTCCTCTCCGGCATCAACCGGGGCGGCAATATGGGCGAGGACATCACCTATTCGGGCACCGTCGCGGCGGCGATGGAGGGGACCATGCTGGGCATTCCGTCGATCGCCTTCAGCCAGACGGCGAGTTACGATGGGCCGACGAAATGGGCGACGGCCGAGCATTTCGCGGCCGGGATCGTGCGTCGCCTGGCTGCGCTGCCCTGGGGCCCGAACATCATGATGAACGTCAACTTTCCGGATGTGCCGGCGGGCGAGGCGAAGGACCTTGTCGTCACCCGTCAGGGCAAGCGCAAGATCGGCGGTCTGCTGGCCGAGCGGTTTGATCCCCGCGGCAAGCCCTATTACTGGATCACGACCCAGCGCGACGAGGAGCTGTCGCCCGAGGATTCGGACATTCGCGCGGTCAACGATGGCTATGTCTCGATCACGCCGCTCTTTATGGACCTGACCCATACGAGTTCTATCCCGGATCTGAAGCGGGCCTTCAGCCATGGCTGATACCCGCAAGATCCGCCTGATCCTGGAACTGCGCGGCGCCGGTATCGCCGATTCGCGCATCCTGGCGGCGATCGAACGGGTGCCGCGCGAAGCCTTCGTGCCAGCGACCTTCCGCGACCAGGCCTACGCCAATACCGCGCTGCCCATCGGCCACGGCGTCACGATCAGCGAGCCGCGCGTGGTGGCAACAATGACCCAGGCCCTTGAGCTTGGAACGCGTATGAAGGTTCTGGAGGTCGGCACCGGCTCCGGCTATCAGGCGGCCGTGCTCTCCCATCTTTGTCTGCGCGTCTACACGATCGAGCGCAACCGGCAGCTTCTGCACGAGGCCATGGAGCGTTTCACGGCATTGCGCATGCACAACATCACGACCCGGCCGGGCGATGGCATGCGCGGCTGGCCGGAGCAGGCGCCGTTCGAGCGGATCATCGTGACGGCGGCGGGTCTCACGGCGCCCAAGGATCTGCTCGATCAGCTGGCGGTCGGCGGCATCATGGTGCTTCCCCTTGGGCCCGACGGCCGCACCCAGACGCTCTACCGACTGCGGCGCACGGAAACCGGGATCGAGGAACAGAATATGGGCCCGGTCCGCTTCGTGCCTCTGCGCGGTGGCCTCGAAGAGGCCGCGTCGAGCGCCTGATCATGCGCACGCTCTCCGGCTCCGTCATCGGGTTTGGTCTGGCGGCTGCGTTGGCCGCCTGTGGCCCGGTGACCCAGCCCGTGACGGGCGCTTATTCCCAATCGGCCGCGACCGGATCATCCGGCGTGACTGGCGAAACCGAGGAACGCGCCTCTCCCCTGGGCCTGACCTATCGGGTCGAGCCGGGCGATACCGTCTACAGTATCGCGCGCCGCGCCGATCTCGGCATCCGCACGGTGATCGAGGCCAACCGCCTCGCGCCGCCCTATATCCTGGTTCCGGGCCGCGTGCTGCAACTGCCGCGCCTGCGCGAGCATGTGGTGCAGCCGGGCGATACGCTCTACTCCCTGTCCCGGCGCTACGACGTCCAGCTTTCCGAACTGGTGCGCGCCAACGGCTTGCCCGAGCCCTATACGATCAAGGTCGGCGAAAGGCTGGTTCTGCCGGGCCAGGCCGGCATGACGGCACAGACGGCTTCGACCGCGCCTGCCACCTTGACCGAGTCCGAACTGCCCGCGCCCAGCCCCGCCGCGCCGGAGCAATCGGGCAGCCTCGCGCCGCCGACCGTCTTGCTGTCCGGCTCCGTGCCCGCCGAGCCGCCCGCTCCCGGCGGCGCTGAACCGGCCGCCAAGCCCGCACCG
>JAQCGR010000076.1 GCA_027619995.1 Pseudomonadota bacterium
TCGGGTTGCCCGCCGAACGATCCAGGGTCAAAATCAACCGTGTGGGAGGGGCCCACATGGGGAATCCCGGTTCAGCAGAGCCCGCAGTTGACGTGGGGAACTTGTCCGGTCAAGTAACCCGCATCCAGACCCGTTAGCCCTCGCGCGATCGCGGCGCTGATATTGCGGCCCGAGCCAGTGATGAGGACCGATCTCATGGCGCTGTCGTTCTTCCTATTCCCTGCTTCATCGTATGGAACGGCTACTTCACGAGGAGTTCACGGGGCAATCGGCTCAACATCCATAGCTGGCCCGATTCATTTCCCAACAAGTTCAGCCCATGAGCGAAGGCCGATAGCTTGTCATTCGAGAAGGCCGCAGCGAGCAGACCAAGCGCCAGCAGGATCGATGTCGAGGCCAGGAAGGTCGTCGACATGATCCAGTTGCGCAGCGTGTGAACGGCGAGAAGTTCGCTGGGTTTTCCGACCAGGCCATCGAGCCATCGGCGGCGCGCGTCGCGGTGGCGCAGATGCGCCGACCGCCGGGCCCCTGGCCGGGGCTCGGTCAAGGCGCGACGGCTCAACCAGACCAAGGCGGCCGCGGCGAAGAGGAGCGCCGCACCGTCGGCGACCAGAAAATGCGGCATAGCCGGCTTGCCCCAATCCAATGTCCGCCCAGAGGGCGCGCGGAAAACGGTCGCGCAATTATACGCCCGCAACGCCGCCGGAACAGAGAAGCGCGTTAGCCCCGGGCGGTCACGCCTGCATATCGCCGCGCACCCGGCGCAGGACCACGTCCAGCGACTCGGACCAGGCCTCGATCGCGCCGCGCTCCTCCAGCACTTCGATCATTCTTTCGGTCAACCCACCCTTGGTCGCAAGGCTGTCTATGATCTCGGGCAACGGCCGCTCGCGGTCCGCCTCCGCCATCGCGGCCGTGGCCTTCATGCTGACGGTGGCGAGATCGCGGGCGGCCGCCGGCTCCAGCCCTTGCGCGACACCCCAGCGCGTTGCCTCTTCGATGATGCGGTAGAGGGCGGCATAGAAAACGGGAAAGACCGTCGCCACCTCGAATGCCGCCTCGTCGGGCGACGCCTCGACCGGCCCCCAGGCCGAAAACATCTCGTGCAGTTCCGGCGCGTCGGGGTAGAGGAAAACCGGGCTGGCCCCGATCGACACCCCGGCATGGGCAATCGCACGATGAACGCGAGCCGGCGCGGCGGCGGCGGAAAAGACGGCCAGGGGCATCCCCGCCACGATGGTGACCGCGATCTGCTCCGGCCGGAAGGACAGCCCGTCGATGGCCGCCGTGCCCAGGGGCGGGCGGGTCGCCAGGATGACAATATCCGCCGCGTCGATCACGGCCTGATTGTCCTCGGCGATTGAGACGCCGAAGCGTTCCGCCAATTCGCGCGCCTTCTCCGCATTGCGCGGCGACACCACGATGGCCGGCGGCTTCTCCAGGCGCATCAGGCCTTGAACGAGATACCCGGCCAAATGCCCCGCGCCGACGATGCCGATGGTCCGACCCATGCTCTATTTCTCCCCCAGAGCGCGCGCCAGAATCCGGTCCATGGCGGCGCGCCAGGGCGCCATGGAGTCATGCCTTCTTAGATCGTCCAATCCGCCCTCGGTCAATCCGCCCGGTGTGGCCATGCCGGTGAGAAGCGGGGCGAGCGCGCCACCGCCCGTCTCCTCGGCCAGTGCCGCCAGCCCGCGCAACCCGGCGAGGGTCTGGGCGCGGGCGATTTCGGGCGAGACACCGTGGTCCACGCACCAGCCCTCTCCCTCGCCCAGCAAGTTGAGCAGGAGGGCGAAGAAGACGGGCATCGCAGCGGCGGCCTCGAAGGCGCGTTCGTCGGCCAGGGCATGGACCGCGCCGAACCGTTCCCCAAGGACACGCGCCGCAGGGTTCTCCGGATAGATCAGGAAGGGGCATGGCACCTGGGCGGCGGCATAGCTGGTCATGGCCTTGACCGCCGTGGCCGGCGCGACGGCCGCAGCCAGATCGGCGAGCGCGAGGCCCCCGACGAGGCTGACCGCCGTCTGATCGGCCCGCCAGGGCAGCCCCTCGACGGGCGCGACACCGTGTTCGGCGCGGGTCGTCAGCAGAACGATATCTGAAGCATCGACAACAGCGGCGTTACTCTTCGCTACCCTCGCGTCATGGGCGACGGCCAGCTCGGCGGCGATGGCGGCGTTTCGGGGCGGCAGGATGATGGATGGCGCCGCACGGTCGCGCACCAGGGCCGCGGTCAAGAAACGCGCGAACTGGCCCGTGCCGATGAAGCCGATCCGCAGGTTCACGCCGCCCGGTCGCCCCGCTCCGGCGCCGCCGCCAGACAGCCCAGCATGGTTTCGAGATCGGGGCAGGCCGTGCCGCCGGCATCGCCCAGCTTGGCGCTGACATCGACCGGCAGGCTGGTGTTCGAGCCCTCGGGCACCTGGTTCAGCCGGCCGCCGACATAGACCGGGATATCCAGGCCGATCTTGGCCATCTCGACCCGCAGACTCTGAAGGTAGGACAGGGCCATGCCGTTATAGGTGCTGAGGGCGATGAAATCGGCCCCGCCGTCGCGCGCCAGGCCAGCAAGGTCGTCCGGATCGGCGTTGACGCCGCCGTCGAGAATCTCGATCTCCAACCCGTGCATCACCTGTTCCAGCAGCATCTTGCCGTATTCATGGACATCGGTGCTGGCGACGCAGGCGGTGTATTCGCGGTCGCGGATCGCCGCCACCTGCTCGGGCGGCAGGGCCGCGAGACTGTCGCTGCCCATGCGTTCCAACTCGACGATATTCTCCATCCCGACCACGGCCCGTTTGCCGCGCGGCGCGGTTTCGTCGGCCACGCCCGGGCCGAACCAGGCTTCCAACCGACGCGGGCCGGCGCGCAGAATGGCCAGCAGCATCTCCAGCGCATTCGCGGTGTCGATGCCGGCCTCGGCGAAGCCCTTCAGCAGATTGTCGCGAAACTTCTCGCCGCCCGCGATCAGGTCGTCGGCCATTGCGTCCACGACCGCGAAATCGATCAGGGGCTGGACCTTGGCCGCTCGCTCGATCAAGCGGTTGGAGAAGATATGGACCTCGACGATCTCGTCCGCGTCGGGGATGCGCTCGTATTCCGTGACCGGGATCGGCACCAGGGCATGACCGGTCGGCCGATCCATCTGGGCCGCGATATCGAAGGTCATGTAATTGGCCAGAAAGGCCCGGTTCTCCGTGTGGTCCGTGCCGTAGACCGTGGTGTTGCCGTAGACCATCGAGGCCGGCGCGTCGCTGATCCGCGCCAACGCGCGCTGATAGGCCATGCGGTTGAGCGGGGTGCGGAACATATTGCCGAAGCTGGCCGCATAGGTGCCGCCCAGCAGGTTGTTGACGATATGCCGCTCGACCATGGCCAGGCCGAAGCAGCAGGCGAGATCCGTGAAGATCGGGCCGTAGCCGTCGTCATTGTTGGAATGGATCAGAACCTCGATGGGCAGCGCCCCGGTCATCGCGATGGCCTTTACCGAGGCCGCCGCGCGCTGCACATCGTCGTCCATGTAAAGCAGGCGGTAGGTATAGAGCTGGGCCAGATTGCCCAGGGTCGTCCCGCCCGCCTCGACCGCCATGATCGCGTTCTCGACCGCGGCCGGCTGGCCGATCACGAAATCCCCGAAATGGCAGGCAACCGGCGCGGCAGCGGTCAGCAATTGCCACTCCTTTTCCGTCTCCATCACCAGGCTGACGCCGCGCGGCATATCGGCGCGCATATGGGGCGGATAGCCCATGGAATTGTCGAAGCAGAAGCCGAAACGGTCTAGGCGGTAGCCCTTGCGGTCCAGCCGCTCCCATATTTCGGCGCAGGCACGGCGGGTCTGACCGGAGTCCTGCAGCCCGATCTGGGCATGCAGCATGATCCGCCCCTCTTCCATGCAGCGCCGCTTGTATTCCGCCTCGGAAGACACGCCGTAATGCTCCATGAAGGCGGAGCGGCCCGGCGAGACGCTTTTCGCCAGCTTTCGACCTTCGGCGATCAGGTCGGCGATATCCGGCAATTCGGGCTCGGGCAGGAGCAGGGCGCGATCGATCGACGGGGTCATGTCTGGTTTCCTCAAGCGGCCCGGTCGGAGGGGGCGGCGGTTTCGGCCATGCGGCCAAGCAGATCCGGCAGAGTCTCGCAGGTCACGGCCCCAGCCTCCCGCAGCTTGGCCGAAACGTCTACGGGAAGACTGGTGTTCGAGCCCTCGGGCACCTGGTTCAGGCGGCCGCCGAGATAGATGGGGATATCGAGCCCCGCCTTGGCCATCTCGGCGCGCAGCTTGGTCAGGTAGCTGAGGGCGATGCCGTTATAGGTGCTGAGGGCGATGAAATCGGCCTCACCCGCCAGGGCGGCAGCAACCAGATCGTCGGGATCGGCGCTGACCCCGCCATCGACCACGGCCACATCCAAGCCGCGCATCACCTGTTCCAGCAGGATCTTGCCGTATTCGTGCATATCGGTGGTGGCGACGCAGGCGGTGTAGCCGCGACCCCGTATCGCCTCGGCCTGGTCCGCCGGAAGGTCGCCCAGGACCTCGGCGCCCAACGCCTCCAGCTCCGCGATATTCTCGACCAGCACGACCGGGCGCCGGCCGCGCGGGCTGGCCTCGTCCACCTCGCCGGGACCGAACCAGGCTTCCAGGTTCTTGGCGCCCGCCCGGCGGATGGCGAGCAGCAGTTCGAGCGGGTTGTCGGTATCGATGCCCGCCTCGATGAAGCCCTTGAGGAGATTGTCGCGGAAGCGCTCCCCGCCCGCGACGAGATCGTCGGCCACCGAGTCGATTGCTTCGATATTCAGCATCGGCTCGACCGAATGCGCACGCTCGATCAGGCGGTTCGCGAAGAGATGGACGTCGATGATCTCGTCGGTATCCGGGATGCGTTCGTATTCGGTGACGGGAATCGGCGTCACCGCGTGGCCCGAGGGCGCCAGACGCTGGGCCGCGATATCGAAGGTCATATAATTGGCGAGCACGGCGCGGTTCGCCGTGTGGTCCAGATCGTATTTCGTCGTGCTGCCATAGACCATCGGCCCGGGATGATTGCCCATCCGTCCGAGCGCGCGCTGGAAGGCCATGCGGGTCATCGGATCGGCGAACATATTGCCGAAGACCGTGGCGTAGCGCGCGCCCATCAGGGTTTCGACGATGCGTTGTTCGACCAGGACCAGGCCGAAATTGCAGGACAGATCGGTGAAAAGCGGGCCGAAGCCGTCATCCGTGTTCGCCGTGACGACGATCTCCGCCGGCTGCGCCGCAACCAGGGCCAGCGCCTTGACGATGGCCGCCGTCATGGCGACGTCGTCGTCCATATAGAGCATCCGGTAGGCTTAATAGCTGCCGAGATTGCCCATGGTCGTCGCACCCGCCTGGATCGCCATCGAGGCATTCTCGACCGCCGCCGGCTGGCCGATCATGTAATCGCCGAAATGAGGGGCGACCGGCGCGGCGCGGGTCAGGCGCAGCCAATCCTCCTCCTTTTCGAGGATCAGGCTCGCCCCCTTGCCCATCTGCGCCCGCATATGGGGCGGATAGCCCATATTCTCGTCGAAGCAATAGCCGAAGCGGTCGATGCGGTAGCCCTTTTTGTCCAGGGCCTCCCAGATCTCGGCGCAGGAGCGCGCCGTCTTGGCGGCGTCGTTGAAGCCGATATGGGCGTGCAGCATCACCCGCCCCTCGGCGACGCAGCGCCGCTTGTATTCGGCTTCCGAATCGACCCCGTAATGGTCGAGAAAGGCGTTGCGGCCGGGAGTCACGCTCTTGGCCAGCTGGCGCCCTTCGGCAATCAGCGCCGCGATATCCGGCAATTCCGGTTCGGGCAGAAGTTGGGCACGTTCGCGCAGCTGGGTCATTCCCCTTCCCCCATTCGCCTCTCGTCAGGCAGCCCTGTCGGTCGACGCGGCGCTGGTCGGCTCGGCACCGCCGGCCAGGCGATCGAGCATGGCCTCGACATCGCTGCAGACGACCGCCCCGGACTCGGCCAGACGGGCGCTCACATCCACCGGCAGGCTGGTGTTGGAACCCTCGGGCACTTGATTGAGGCGGCCGCCGATATAGACCGGGATGTCCAGTCCGGCGGCCTCCATCGCCTCGCGCAGCTTCGTCAGATAGCTGAGAGCGATGCCGTTATAGGTGCTGAGGGCGATGAAATCGGCGCCGTTCTCCGATGCCTTTGCGACCAGGCTTGCGGGGTCGGCGCTGACCCCGCCATCGACCGTCTCGACATCGAGGCCGCACATGACATGTTCGAGCAGCAACTTGCCGTATTCATGAACATCGGTCGTCGCGACGCAGGCGATATAGCCGCGGCCGCCGATCTTCTTCGCCTTCCCCGCCGGAACGGCGGCCAGGATCGCGTCGCCCTTGGCTTCCAGCTCGGCGATATTCTCGACCAGCACAACGGGCCGCCGGCCGCGCGCTGTCGCCGCATCCTCTTCGCCCGGGCCGTACCAGCGTTCCAGATTGCGCGCGCCCGCGCGTTTGACTGCGAGCAGCAGTTCGACCGGGTCCGTGGTGTCGATCCCGGCATCGGCGAAGCCCTTGAGAAGACTGTCGCGGAACCGCTCGCCGCCCGCGACCAGATCTTCCGCGATCCGGTCGATCGCCGCGAAATCGATCAGGGTCTCGACGCTCGGCGCCAGTTCGACCAGCCGGTTGGCGATGACATGGGCCTCGACGATCTCGTCGGGGTCCGGGATGCGGGCGTATTCCGTGACCGGGATCGGGGTCAGGGCATGGCCGGTCGGGCGGTCGCGCAGGGTCGCGATATCAAAGGTGACGTAATTGGAGAGCGAAGCGTAATTCGCATCCAGGTCCGGCCCGTAGAGGGTGGTGGCGCCATAGACCATCGGCCCCGTCTCCTCGCCCACCAGGGCCAGGGCGCGTTGGAAAGCCATGCGGGTGCGCGGATCGGCGAACATATTGCCGAAGACCGTGGCATGGCGCGCGCCGATCAGGGTTTCGACCAGGTATTTCTCGAACAGGACGAGACCGAAGGTGCAGGCCAGGTCCGTGAAGATCGGACCCATGCCGTCATCGGCATTGGAGCCGACATACATTTCCTTGGGCTGCGCGGCCAGGAGGGCGATGGCCTTGACCGTCGACGCGGCCCTTCCGGCATCATCCTCCATGTAGAGCAGCTTGTAGTTATAGAAATGCGACAGGTTGCCCATCATCGTGGCACCCGTCTGGATCGCCATGGCCGCATTCTCGAAGGAGGCCGGCTGGCCGATCATGAAGTCGCCGTAATAGGGCGCGGTGGGCGCGGCGGCTGCGATGGCGGCCCAGGCTTCGTCGCAATGGTTGATCAGCCCCGTGCCCACGGGCATATCGGCCCGCATCTCGGGCGGGTATCCCATGTTGCGGTCGAAGACGAGGCCGAAACGGTCGAGGCGATAACCCTTCTTGTCGAGCGTCTCCCAGATATCAGCGCAGGCGCGTGCGGTGCGGAACGGGTCGCGGTATCCGATGGCGGCATGGAGCATGATCCGCCCCTCGGTCACGCAGCGCCGTTTGTATTCCGCCTCGGTATCGACCCCGTAATGGTCGAGGAAAGCGCAGCGTCCTGGCGTGATCTGGCGCGCCATGGCCCGGCCTTCGGCCATGACCTCGGCGCCCGGCAGCAATTCCGGTTCGGGGATGAGTTGCGAACGCTCGCGCAGTTCATTCATGGCGCGGCGGCCTCGCTCACCTTGGCCGCTTTGGTCGCGGCGATATCACCCAGCCCGCCGAAGATATCGTCGATGTTGCGGCAGACAACGGCCCCGGCCTCGGTCAGCTCGCCGCCGATATCGACCGGCAGGCTGGTATTGGAGCCATCGGGAATGCGATTCAGCTTGCCGCCGATGAAGATTGGCAGGTCGATGCCCCGCGCATGAATGTGGTCTTCCAGGTCGCGCAGAAAATCCAGGGCGACGCCGTTATAGGAACTGAGGGCGATGAAATCCGCGCCCTCGCGCGCCACGGTCTCGGCCAGGTCGTTGGGATCGATGCTGACCCCGCCATCGACGATCTCGACCGCGAGCCGGCCAAGCACTGTCTCGACGAGGATCTTGCCGTATTCGTGGACATCTGTGGTGGCGACGCAGCCGCGCAGGCCCGCGGCCTGGATCGTCTCGCGCAGGACCGGATCCAGCGCCGCGACCTTGCCCTCGCCGCTTTCCTCCACTTCCTCGATGGAGGTCGAGGTTTCGACCGGCATCCGGCCGCGCAACCGCCCCGGCGCCGCGGCGCCTGGACCGAACAGTTCCTCCAGCCGCTTGCAGCCGATCCGGCGGATGGCGAGCAACAATTCGAGTGGATTCTTCGTGTCGATGCCGCCCTCTTCCAACCCGGCCAGCACCGATCCGGCGAAGCGCCGCCCGCCCTCGACGATGCGATCCGCCATGGCATCGGCTTCGGTCGTGTCATGCATCGCTTCGAAGGGCGCTTCCAGTTCGATGGTCCGGTTGGCGATCAGATGGACCTCGACGATCTCGTCGATATCGGGAATGCGCTCGGCCTCGGTCAGCGGAATGGGCTGGACCGCATGACCGGTCGGGCGCAGGCGCTGGGCCAGGGCGTCGAGCCGGATGTAGTTGGCGAGGGCTGCCGCGTTCAACGCGTGATCGGGGCCGTACATGGTGGTCGCCCCGGTGACCAGGGTACCGGGCGTGTCCGTCACCATCGACAGGGCGCGCTGGAAGGCGAAGCGCTTGACCGGCTTGGAAAAGGTATTGCCGAAGCAATGGCCGACCCGGCCACCCACCAGGGTTTCGACGATATGTTTTTCGATCAGGACCGCACCGAGCGAACAGGCGAGGTCCGAAAACATCGACGCGAAACCGTCGTCGAGATTGGAATGGATCAGCACCTCGACCGGCTGGGCCGCGGCCAGGGCCATGGCCTTGAGCGATTCGGCTGTGACCGCGACATCGTCGTCCCAATGGGGCTGGCGGAAGGTGAAATATTGGCCGAGATTGCCGATCGAGGTCGAGCCGGCGGCCAGGGTCGCCACCGTGTTCTCGAAGGCGGCCGGGGTGCCGATCACGAAATCGCCGAAATGGGGCGCGACCGGCGCCGCCGCCGTCATTGCCGCCAGGTCTTCCGGGCCGTCGAAGATCAGGCCGGTGCCGCGCGGCATCTCGGCGCGCATCGCGGCCGGATAGCCCATGCTCCAATCGAGACAGATGCCGAACCGGTCGAGGCGGTAGCCGGCCTTGTCCAGCCGCTCCCAGATCTCGCCATAGGCGCGCCGGCTCTTCGCAGGATCGCGAAAGCCGATCTGGGCATGCATCATCACCCGCCCCTCGGCTCCACAGCGCCGCTTGTAATCGGCCTCGGATTCGACGCCGTAGTGATCGTGGAAGGCGGAGGGGCCAAGGCCGTGGGTTTTCGCCGCCTTGCGCCCTTCGTCGAGCAAGGCAGAGGCGTCCGGAAGCTCGGCCTCCGGCAAGACCTGCGCGCGGGCAATGGAGCGATCCATGTCTGTAACCTTCCGTATCAGGCCGCGTCTTCCGCGCCGGCCTCGGGCGCCATGCGTTCGCGCGCCATGGCCTCGAGCTTGACCAGCATGTCGTCGAGATTACCGCAGACGATCGCGCCGGTTTCGGAAATCTCGGCCGTCACGTCGATCGGCAGGCTGGTGTTGCTGGCATCCGGAATGCGGTTCAGGCGGCCGCCGATGAAGACCGGCACATCGAGATTGAGCTTCGCCATCTCGGCCTTGAGTTCCTGGACGAAGGTCAGGGCGATGCCGTTATAGGAACTGAGGGCGATGAAATCCGCGCCGGTCTTCTTGGCATGTTCGGCCAGGTCGTTGGGGTCGGTCGAAACCCCGCCATCGACGATCGGCAGGTCGAGGTTCCGCAGCACCGTTTCGACCAGCACCTTGGCGTATTCATGGACATCCGTGGTCGCGAGGCAGGGCTTGAGGCCGGATGCCGCGATCACCTCGCGCACCTCCGGGTCCAGCCCGCCGACATAGCCTTCGCCCGAATCCTCCATCTCCTCGATCGAGGTAGAGCGCTCGACGGCGCGGCGGCCGCGCAGCCGGCCGGCATCGGGTTCGCCAGGGCCGAACCGCTCCTCCAGGCGCTTGGAGCCGATGCGCCGGATCGCGAGGAACATCTCGAAGGGGTCGCGGATGTCGATGCCGGCCTCCTCGAAGCCGTCCAGCACGTTCTTCTTGAAGCGGTGACCGCCCTCGACGATGCGCGCCGCGACCTCGTCCATCTCGGAAAAATCGAACATCGAATCGAAGGGGTCTTCCAAATTGATCATCCGATTCGCCATCAGATGAACGTCGATCACCTCCTCGATATCGGGGATGCGCTCGGCCTCGGTCACCGGCACCGGATTCACGGCATGGCCCGTCGGCCGCATCTTCTGGGCCAGAGCGTCGATGCGGATGTAGTTGGCGAGCGCGGCGTAATTTTCGGCATGGCTCGGGCCGTACATCGTGGTCGCGCCATAGACCATCGTGCCCGGCGTATCGGTCACCTGGGCGATCGCGCGCTGGAAGGCGAGACGCTTGTAGGGCTTGGAGAAGGTGTTGCCGAAGCAATGGCCGACCAGCCCGCCCAGCAGCTCCTCGACGATGTATTTTTCGATCAGCACCGCGCCGCAGGAACAGGCGAGATCGGAGAACAGGGCGGCGAAGCCGTCATCCATGTTCGAATGGACCAGGATTTCGACCGGCTGGGCGGCGGTCAGCGCAATGGCCTTCACCGTCTCGGCCGTCACCTGGGCGTCGTCGTCCCAATGAGGCTGGCGGAAGGTAAAGAACTGCCCGAGATTGCCGATGGTCGTCGAGCCGGAGGCCAGGGCCAGGCAGGTGTTCTCGAAGCCGGCCGGGGTGCCGATGACGAAGTCGCCGTAATGGGGCGCGGCGGGCGCGGCGCTGGTCAGGCGCAGCAGGTCGTCCTCATCCTCCAGGATCAGGCCCGTGCCGCGCGGCATATCGGCCCGCATCGCGGCGGGATAACCCATGCTCCAGTCCAGGCAGATGCCATAGCGGTCGACCCGGTAGCCCGCTTTGTCGACCTTGTCCCATATTTCGGCATAGGCGCGCTGGCTCTTGCCGGGATCGCGGAAGCCGATCTGGGCATGCATCATTACCCGCCCCTCGGCCCCGCAGCGCCGTTTGTATTCCGCTTCCGATTCGACGCCGTAATGCTCGAGAAAGGCCGATTTTCCCACCGTATGCGTCGCGGCCGCCTTGCGGCCTTCCGAAATCAGTTCGGCCGAATCGGGCAGTTCCGCTTCGGGAAAGACGCTTTTGCGGGTCAGGGGTGCGGCCATCGCTCTTCACTTTCGAGTCTTTTGGTGAGTATCGCCGAAGGAATACTAGCGTCCCCGAAAGCCCGCGCACAGTCACAGACTGGGCGCGGCGAGACCGTCGCGCTGCATGGCTCGCGCATCCGCATGACGGAACCACGGGCCGAGGACACGGGGTATGGCGAATTCCAGCAAATGCCGGGTCTGAACCGGCCGCGGCGCGGAAAGAGGGATGGCCAGATCGGCCGCTCCTGCCCCTGTCGCATGGCGCGCCAATTCCCGCCCCATCGCCGTCGCCGTGGGAATACCGCGCCCGGAATAGCCCATCCCGGCCGATAGGCCCGGCGCCAGTTCCATCAGATGGGGGGGACATATCCGCCGAGAAGGCGTTGACCCCGTGCCAGTACCAGCGCCATTCGCGCCTGGGCATATCCGGATGCAGCCAGGCGAAGCGCTCGGTCATCAGGCGGCGGCTGGCCGCCTCGTCCCGGCCCCGGCGGCCGTTGGCGAAACTGCCCGTCACCAGACGGCCGCCCGAATCGATCATGTAGAACTGGGTGTCCTTGCGCATATCCATCGCCGCCTCGCCCCCCGGCAGCAGGCGGGCCTGGTCCGCATCGGGCAGCGGATCGCTGGCCAGCATATAAACCAGCAAACGAAACTG
>JAQCGR010000077.1 GCA_027619995.1 Pseudomonadota bacterium
GTCTGGAATCAAGGTTGGCTCGCCGCCTGATCCGGATCACGATCCAATCATGACGACCGCGGCAGTTAACTTGTCAATGCCCTCCGCTGAGTTAGTGCCGCGCAGGTGTATATGCTCAATGCGGCCAATCCTGCAATTGTGGTACCTCCGTGGTACCTAGAAATAAGAAGGGGTTAGCGAAAAACCGCTAACCCCTTGAAAAACTTGGTGGGCGATGAGGGACTCGAACCCTCGACCCGCTGATTAAGAGTCAGCTGCTCTACCGGCTGAGCTAATCGCCCGTGGAACTACGCGGCCCGGCCGTATAGCAAAGCGGTGGCCGGTTGTCGATACGGTCGTCGCGAATGGCGGCCGAATGGCGACCTTATTCTGTCAGGCCACGCCGGCCGATCCGCGTATCCCGGTGGACACCGACGCAGAGCAGCAGGCCGAAACCGATCAGCACCGCCAGCATGGCCGTGCCGCCATAGGAGATCATCGGCAGCGGCACTCCGACAACGGGCAGCAGGCCCATCACCATGCCGATATTGATGAACAGATAGAGAAAAAAGGTCACCGTGACGCCCATGCCGAGCAGACGAGCGAACTGGCAGCGCGCGCGCAGGCTGATCCCGACCCCATAGGCGAGCAGCAAGAAGTAGAGTCCGAGAAGGCCCAATCCCCCGGCCAACCCGAACTCCTCCGCCAGCATCGTGAAGATGAAATCTGTCTGCTTCTCGGGCAGGAAGTTGAGGCGACTCTGCGTGCCTTGCAGGAAGCCCTTGCCGAACAGCGCCCCCGAGCCGAGCGCGATCTTCGATTGGAGGATGTGATAGCCGGCGCCGAGCGGGTCGCTGCCGGGATCGAGGAAGGTCAGGATACGCTTCTTCTGGTAGCCGTGAAGGAAATGCCAGGCCACCGGCACCACGGCCAGAAGGGCCGCCAGTGCAACGCCGAACATCCAGAGGCGAACGCCCGCCAGGAAGAAAACCGCGCCGCCCGCCGCCGCCAGCATGACCGCGGTGCCGAGATCCGGCTGCCTGATCATGAGAACCGTCGGTCCCGCGACCAGCAGGACAGGGAATATGAGATAGAGAATCCGGCCCAGATCGATCATGTTCGCGGCGTGAAAATACCGCGCCAACGCAAGCACCAGGGTGATTTTCATGACTTCCGCTGGTTGGAGCTGGATGACGCCCAGATTGATCCAGCGCTGCGCGCCCATGGCCCCGAATCCCGCGAATTCGACCGCCGCGAGCAACAACAGGGCTACCAAGTAGATCGCGTAGGCGTAGCGGAACCAAAATTTCAAATCGACCAGCGCGATCACGAGCATCATCGTAATGCCGATCCCGAAGCGCACGATCTGGCGCGATGCCCAGGGGTCGAAACTCCCGTTCCCGGCGGAATACAGCATCGCAAATCCGACGCCGGCGGTGGCGCAAAGCAGCAGGACGACGACCCAATTGATCTGCCACAACTTCTCGAAGAACGAGAGCTCCGATTCGGCGCTGTCTATCGGTTCGAACATGTCCCCGGCCTAACGCACGAGGGCCAAGGGTTGGGGGGCCGAGCGTGCCGGGTCGAGCCGCTGGACCTCAAGCAGGATGTCGCGCGCGATCGGCGCGGCGACCGCGGATCCAACGCCGCCATGCTCCACCACCACCGCAATCGCGTAGCGCGGTTCCGCCAAGGGGGCATAGCCGACGAAAAGCGCGTGGTCCCGCGTACGCCAGGGAATATCTTCGTTCTTGCGAACGCCTATCTGACGCTCCCGTTCCGATATGCGCCGCACCTGCGCCGTGCCGGTCTTCCCTCCGAAGGCGAGAGCCTCGCCCTCGACCCGGACCCCCCGGGCCGTGCCCGTGGGACCGTTTACGACATCGTCCATTCCTCGACGCACCAGGCGAAGATGAGCGTCGGACACGCCAATGCTCATCTCGGCTTCGCCGAGCTCGGCGGATCCCTCTGCGTTCGGCTCCCTGCGGGTAATCCTGGGAACGATCGCCCGCCCGCCATTGACCATGCGCGCCGTCATCACCGCGAGTTGCAAGGGAGTTGTCAGGACGAAGCCCTGCCCGATACCCGCCACCAGGGTCTCCCCCGACTGCCAAGCGACGCCCTGAACCGCCAGCTTCCAGGCTTTCGTCGGCATGAGGCCCGGGCGCTCGCCGGGAAGGTCGATCCCAAGGTCGTGACCCAGGCCGAAGCGGCCGGCCATTTCCGCGATCCGGTCGATGCCGACCCTCCGGGAGAGATCGTAGAAAAACACGTCGCATGACTCGGCGATGGCATCGACCATATCGACGCGCCCGTGCCCCGAGCGCTTCCAGCAATGGAATGTTCCGTCGCCAAACTCGTACTTCCCGTTGCAGAATGCGGTTTGCTCGGGCGAAGCCACGCCGTTCTCCAAGGCGGCGAGAGCCACGATCATTTTGAAGGTCGAACCCGGAGAGTATTGCCCGGCGATTGCTTTGTTGGTCAGCGGCGACCGCACATTGTTGACCAGCGCATTCCAATCCGCCGTCGATATGCCGGAATTGAATGCATTCGGATCGAAGCTGGGCGTCGAAACGATGGCCAGCACATCGCCCGTCTGGACGTCAAGAACGACCACGGCGGCGCTCTCGTCCGCGATCCGTTCGGCCGCAAAGGTTTGAAGGTCGAGATCTAGGGTCAGCGAAATATCCCAGCCCGGCTCGCCATCCTGGCGAGAAAGCTCTCGAATGATGCGGCCTATCGCATTGACTTCGACTTGGCTGGTTCCGGCCGTGCCGCGCAGCAGTCCGTCATAGACCTTCTCCACCCCGCTCTTGCCGATCTTGAAACCCGGCAACTCGAGAAGTGGATCCCCGTTCAACTCCTCTTCCGAAACGGCGGAGACATAGCCGAGGACATGGGCGGCCAATTCGTTGCCCGGATAGAATCGGCTGCGGCCAACATCGATCGTAACGCCCGGAAGATCCGGCGCATTCACCTCTATCGTCGCGACTTCGTTCCAATCCAGATTTTCGCGCACGGTGACCGGCACGAAGCTGCGTTTGCGCCCTATCTCGCGCAGCACGCGCTTGCGATCCCCGTCGCCGATGAAGATGAAGCGCCCCAGGGCGTCTAGGGTGTCCTTGGCCGCATCGGCCCGCTCGACGGTCATCAGCACACGGTAATTCTGGCGGTTGACGGCCAGCAATCGGCCTCTGCGATCCAGGATGCGCCCGCGCGGGGGCGGCAGCAGGCGAAGATTGATTCTGTTCTCTTCGGCCAGGGTCGCATAGCGGTCGGCCTGCACCACCTGAAGCTGATACATGCGCGCGCCAAGCACGCTCAACAGTGCAATCTTGAATCCCGCGACGGCGGCCGTACGCCGCGTAAAACTTTTGTACCGATCCGAATCGCTACGCATCGGCGGATGCCAGGAAGGCCCGGTGCACCCGCACCAGCAACCAGCTGACGCAGGGGAACAGGGCAATGGTCAGAACCGTCTGCATCAGGACCGGCTCGGGATCGATTAGATGGAGCGCAACCAGGGATGCCAGCACCCATAGGACGAACTCGGCGCCCGCCGCCACGACCGTGAAACCCCACCAGGTCAGAAGGAAGCTCTTCCCCAGGAAAAAGCGGCGCTGCCCGACGACGATCGCGTGGACCAATAGAAAAACGAATGAGCTGAGGCCGAGCACTTCGCCGGACAGAGCATCTTGGATGAACCCGATGGCAAACACGGCGATGGGCGGCAGGAGTTCGGGCCGCTGGATCGTCCAGTAGAAGACCGCCATCAGCGCGATGGCCGGTGCGATCGATCCCATCCCCGGCACCGAAATCGGCAAGCAACTCAGCACCACCAGCAAGACGGTCGTCACGAAAGGAGCGAGTTTCCGTGCAAGCTGGTCGATCCGGGTCCAGGTCCCGGAGTTCATCGTCCTGGGTCGAGATCGAGGACCGGCGGGCCCGCCAGTTCATCGATCGGTTGCCGGAAATCGATAAGGCGCACGATATCCAACTCGCTCCAACCGATCAGCGGCTCGACCCGAACCTCGCCCTGCCCGACGCGCGCGATCATGCCCACGGGCAGGCCAGGCGGAAACACGCCACCATGGCCGCTGGTCACCACGCGTTCGCCGGCGAGGATATTCAGATCGGCGGGAAGATAGAGCAACCTCGGGCGGTCGGAATTATCCCCCGCCAGCACCGCCCGCTGCCCGGACCCGGCCAGCACGACGGGAATACGCGAATTGAGGTCGGTGACCAGGAGTATCCGCGCCGAACGACGGCCGACCTCGATCACGCGCCCGACGAGGCCCAATCCGGTCACGGCCGCCAAGCCCTTCTCGACCCCATCCCGCGCGCCGGCATCGACCAGGACGCTGCGCACGAAGGCGCCACCGGAATCGGCGATCACGCGAGCCGTGACCTGGTTGGGTATCCGTCCGCTCTTGAAATTCAACAACTCTCGGAGTTCGCGGTTCTCGGATTCAAGCTTCCGCGCCACCGTCTGCCAGCGGAGTAAACGCTCGTTCTGCTCGCGCAGAAGATCGTTCTCTGCGCGCAACCGCCCGAGATCGCGCAATTCCTCGACCATGGACTCGGCCGTGCGCAAGGGCTCGGACAGGGCACCGAGAATGGGCGTGAACGCGTCGGCGACGTGAACGCGGACCCGTTCGACGAGCAGCGTGTCGATTTTTCCGAGGACCACGAGACCGATCGCGCCAGCCAAAAGCATGAGGAACGCGAAGCGCTGTGCAAGCGCGCGGATCGGGGTTGCGATGCGAAGGACGGGTCCCGGCCTTTGCGCCATTTACTTGCCTCGTCTTCCTCCTGCCGGGCCCGGCCTCGGAAGGCGGCATCCGGCCCCGCGCGACCCGATCAGTACGGGTTGATCAGGACGTGTTTCAAGACCTTCATTTCTTCCAGGCAGCGGCCCGTTCCCAGGGCGACGCAGGACAGCGGGTCGTCGGCGATCGACACCGGCAATCCGGTCGCATGGCGCAGCACATAGTCGAGGTTGCCGAGCAGGGCGCCACCGCCGGTCAGAACGATGCCCTTGTCGACGATGTCGGCCGCCAGTTCGGGCGCCGTGTTCTCCAACGCGACCTTCACGGACTCGATGATCGCACCGACCGGTTCGGCCAGGCTCTCCGAGATTTCCCGCTCCGTGATGTAGAGCTCCTTGGGAACGCCGTTCATCAGGTCGCGGCCCTTGATCTCGAGGCCCTCGCCGTCGCCTTCGGCCGGCGGACAGGCGCTGCCGATCTGTTTCTTGATCCGTTCGGCACTTCCTTCGCCCACGAGAAGGTTATGGTTGCGCCGGATATAGGCGATGATCGCCTCGTCCATCTTGTCGCCACCCACCCGGACCGAGCGCGAATAGACGATTCCGCCGAGCGAGAGCACGGCCACCTCGGTCGTGCCGCCGCCGATATCGACCACCATGGAGCCCGTCGGCTCGGTCACCGGCAAGCCGGCGCCGATCGCCGCCGCCATCGGTTCCTCGATCAGAAAAACCCGTCGCGCGCCGGCGCTTTCGGCTGAATCCTGGATCGCTCGACGCTCGACAGCTGTGGAGCCGGACGGGACGCAAATGATGATCTGCGGATTGGTAAAGGACCGACGGTTATGCACCTTCCGGATGAAGTGTTTGATCATGTCCTCGGCAATTTCGAAGTCCGCGATGACCCCGTCGCGCAGCGGCCGGATCGCGTGGATATTGCCTGGTGTGCGACCCAGCATCATTTTCGCTTCTTCGCCGACCGCGAGGGTGTGTTTCTTTCCCTTCACCTCGGCGATGGCAACGACCGAGGGCTCGTTGAGAACGATACCCCGGCCTTTGACATAGACCAGCGTGTTCGCGGTCCCAAGGTCGATCGCCATATCGGCGGACAAAAAACCCAGCAGTTTAGAGAACATAGAGCCCTATCTTACCCGTTTTGCTTTTCTTGCTGGTTTCCTGCCGCACGGTGATCGACCTCGGATACCACTCATTCATACGATCCCGTTCAGGCGCTGGCCCGCTGGGGATGTGTCTTCTCGCGCTTGGCGAGCAGACGGTTGAGCGCATGGACATAAGCGCGGCAGGAACTCACCACCGTGTCCGTGTCGCTCGCCTGCCCGTTGGCGATCCGCCCCTGCTCTTCCAACCGGACCATCACGCCCGCCTGGGCATCGCTGCCCTCGGTCACGGCATCGACCTGATAGAGCTGCAGCTTGGCCTGGTGCGGGAACAGGGAGTTGATTGCCTTGAAGGTCGCATCGACCGGCCCGTCGCCTTCGGCGGAGACCTGCTTCACGACGCCGTCGATTTCCAGCTCCAGATCCGCGGTCTGCGGCCCCTTGGAGCCGCAGACGACCTGCAGCGAGACGAAACGGATACGTTCGCCCGGGCCCTGCACCTGATCGTCGACCAGGGCCACGATGTCCTCGTCGAAAATCTGCTTCTTCTTGTCCGCCAGTTCCTTGAAGCGGACGAAGGCTTCCTGGACCGCGTTGTCGCCCAGATCGTAGCCCAACTCGATGAGCTTCTCCCGGAAGGCGTTGCGGCCCGAATGCTTACCCATCACCAGCGAGGATTTGGTCAGGCCCACCGATTCCGGCGTCATGATCTCGTAGGTGCTGGAGTCGCGCATCATGCCGGCCTGATGAATGCCCGCTTCATGGGCGAAGGCATTGGCGCCGACCACGGCCTTGTTGGGTTGGACGTTGAACCCGGTGATCGAGGACAAGGTGCGCGACGATTTGGTGATCGATTCGGTGTGAATGCCGGTCCAGGCCCCGATCGCATCCTCGCGGGTGCGCAGGGCCATGACGATCTCTTCGAGCGCGGCGTTCCCCGCCCGCTCGCCGATGCCGTTGATCGTGCATTCGACCTGACGGGCACCGGCCTGGATCGCCGCGACGGAGTTCGCCACCGCCAAACCCAGATCGTTATGGCAATGAACCGAGATCCGCGCCTTGTCGATATTCGGCACCCGGTTCCGCACCATCAAAATCAAGGCATGAAACTCGTCGGGCACCGTATAACCGACGGTATCCGGGATGTTGATCGTGGTCGCGCCGGCCTTGATCGCACTTTCGATGCACCTGCACAGAAAATCGTGATCGGTCCGCGTGCCGTCTTCCGGCGACCATTCGACATCGTCACAGAGGTTGCGGGCATGGCTGACGCTGTCGACCACCGCGTCATGCACCTCGTCCGGCTCCATGCGCAGTTTTACGCGCATATGCAACGGACTGGTCGAGATGAAGGTATGGATGCGCGGGCGCTTGGCCTCTTTCAAGGCCTCCCATGCCCGGTCGATATCCTTGCGGCTGGCGCGGGCGAGGCCGGCGACCTGGGATTCCGTGATGGTCCGGGCGACTTCTCGCACCGCTTCGAAATCGCCGATCGAGGAAATCGGAAAACCGGCCTCGATCACATCGACGCGGAGATCCTCCAGGACCTTGGCGATGCGCAATTTTTCTTCGAGATTCATCGAGCAGCCCGGCGATTGCTCGCCGTCGCGCATCGTGGTGTCGAAGATCAAAACTCGGTTGCTGTCGTCTCTCGTGCTCATGGGGCTGTTCCTTCTACGGACTTACGCGGTGGAATCGCTGAAAACGCTTTCCCCCTGAACAGTCGCCATCATCTGCATCGCGACGAAAGTTCAGGGGCGCGTAAGTCGAAGGCCCCCGTCCGCCGAGAGAAGGGCGAGGCGCAGCGCACGCAGAGCCGAATCCGCCGAAGCGAATGCCATCTGCCCAAAACGTGCGTATGCACCAATTAAACGCATCAACTCGACCGTTCGCCCGTATTACATCTGCAAATACCCGCCAATCGGACCCTCGCAGGCCCACCAACGGCGGAAACCGTTGATGAACGCTTTATCTCTAAGCTTTTTTGCCCAACCGCCGCAACGGTTTTATTCGCCGGGCACCCGAGATTGCCTCGGGAACGCCCGGCGATATCGATACGGAGGTTGTTCCAGCTCTAGTTCTTGCTCTTATCCACAAGGCGGCTCTGGGCGATCCACGGCATCATCCCGCGCAACCGCTCACCGACCTCCTCGATCGGATGCTCCGCGGACCGGCGGCGCATCGCCTTGAAGCTGGTCTGGCCGACCTTGTTCTCGAGCATCCAGTCGCGCGAGAAGCGGCCGGATTGAATATCTTCGAGGACACGCCGCATTTCGGCCCGCGTCTCATCGGTGATGATGCGGGTCCCGCGCGTGTATTCGCCGTATTCGGCCGTGTTCGAGATCGAGTAGTTCATATTCGCGATGCCGCCCTCATAGATCAGGTCGACGATCAACTTGACCTCGTGCAGGCACTCGAAATAGGCCATTTCAGGTGCATAACCGGCATCGACGAGGGTTTCGTACCCGGCCCGGATGAGTTCGCAGAGTCCGCCGCAAAGCACGACCTGCTCGCCGAACAGGTCCGTTTCGCACTCTTCCTTGAATGTCGTCTCGATCACGCCTGCCCGGCCGCCGCCGATGGCGCAGGCGTAAGACAAGCCGATCTCGTGCGCATTGCCGGAGACGTCCTTGTCGATCGCGAGCAGGCAGGGCACACCCGCACCGCGCGCGTATTCCGAACGCACGGTATGGCCAGGGCCCTTGGGCGCCACCATGAAGACATCGAGGTCCGGGCGCGCTTCGATCAGGTTGAAATGGATGTTGAGGCCATGGGCGAAGCAGATCGCCGTGCCCTCGCGCATATTCTCATGAAGGCTGTCGCGGTAAAGATCGCTCTGCCCTTCATCGGGGGTCAGCAACATGGCGATATCGGCCCATGCCGCGATCTCGGACGGCTCCATGACCTTGAAGCCGGCATCCTCGGCCTTCTTGATCGAGCCCGAACCCGGCCGCAGGCCGATCCGGACGTCCTCGACGCCGCTGTCCCGCAGGTTCATGGCATGGGCATGGCCCTGGCTGCCATAGCCCAGAATCGCCACTTTCTTGCCCTTGATCAAATTCACGTCCGCATCGCGGTCGTAGTACACACGCATGGACTTGCTCCTTCCCGGTCCTTGGCTCGTCCGCCCGGCGACTGCGTCGGCGGCGGACAAGCCGTTTAGCTGAATCCCTTGTTGCCGCGGCTGACCGCCGCGACGCCTGTGCGCGCCACCTCGATCATGCCGAGGGGACGCATGAGGTTGATGAATCGGTTGATTTTCTCGCCCGTGCCATCGATCCGGAAGACGAACGAATCCAAGGTCGTATCGTCCACCGTGGCCCCGAAGATATCGGCGATCCGCAGGGATTCGACCCGCTTCTCGCCGGTTCCCGCGACCTTGACCAAGGCCAGTTCCGCTTCGACATGTGGCCCCTCCAAGGTCAGATCCCGGACCTTATGGACCGGCACGAGGCGGCCGAGATGGGCCTTGATCTGTTCGATCACCATCGGCGTGCCCGACGTAACAACGGTGATGCGCGAGAAATGGGCCGCGTCGTCGACTTCCGCGACGGTCAGACTCTCGATGTTGTAGCCCCGGCCCGAGAACAGGCCGATGACGCGCGCCAATACGCCGGGCTCGTTGTCCACGAGCACCGCGATCGTATGCTGCCTGATGTCCTGATCTTCCACCGTCGCCAGTCTCCAAGATAAACGGGCGGGCGCCCGTCGGCGGCCGGCCCCGGAATGCGCCGCGCCCGCGATCCTCCCGGATCGCGCCGCAGCTTAAACGAGTACCATGCCTTCTTCGGAAACCGGCCTGGCCGCCTTGTCGTCGGGCCCCAGCAGCATTTCGTTATGGGCCGCGCCGGACGGGATCATGGGGAAACAGTTTTCCGTCTTGTCGACCATGATATCGGCGATGACCGGACCGTCGACAGCGATCATCTCGTCGATGAGATCGTCGACCTCGTCCGGTTTGGAAGCGCGCAGGCCCACCGCGCCGAAGGCCTCGGCCAATTTCACGAAATCCGGCAGCGATTCCATGTAGCTCTCGGAATAGCGCCCGCCATGCAGCAGTTCCTGCCACTGACGCACCATGCCCATATATTCGTTGTTCAGGATGAACACCTTCACCGGCAGACGATACTGCGCCAGCGTCGACATCTCCTGGATGTTCATCAGGATCGAGGCTTCGCCCGCGACGTCGATCACCAGCGCGTCCGGATGCGCGACCTGCACGCCCATCGCCGCCGGCAGACCATAGCCCATCGTCCCCAGGCCGCCTGAGGTCATCCACCGGTTCGGCTTTTCGAAGCCCAGGAACTGCGCCGCCCACATCTGATGCTGACCCACCTCGGTGGTGATGTAGTGATCGCGGTCCTTGATCTTCTCGAACAGGCGTTGAAGGGCGAATTGCGGCTTGATGATCGAATCGTTCGGCTCGTAGTGCAGGCAATCCTTGCCGCGCCAGGCCTCGATCTCTTTCCACCACGAATCCAGCGCCTTGCCGTCCGGCCGATGCTGGCGCGCCTTCCAGATCTTGATCATGTCCTCCAGGATATGACCCGCGTCGCCAACGATCGGAACATCGACGGCGACGTTCTTGTTGATCGAGGAAGGGTCGATATCGACATGGATCTTGATCGAATTCGGCGAAAACGCATTCAAGCGTCCGGTCACCCGATCGTCGAACCGCGCTCCGATATTGATCATCAGATCGCAGTCATGCATCGCCATGTTGGACTCGTAGGTGCCATGCATCCCGACCATGCCCAGGAACTGCTTGTCGGACGCGGGAACCGCGCCCAACCCCATCAGGGTCAGGGTGCAGGGGAATCCGGTCATATGCACAAACTGGGTCAGGAGCTGGGAAGCACCCGGACCGGAATTGATCACGCCGCCACCGCAATAGAACAGCGGGCGTTTCGCCTTGGCCATCAGTTCGACGGCCTGCTCAATCGCGCTCGCTTCGCCCTTCACCTGCGGGTTGTAGCTCCGATGCCCGCCCGGAGGCGGATCGGAATAGGTCGCGGCGCCCTGGAGGATGTCCTTGGGCAGGTCGATAACGACGGGTCCCGGACGGCCTTTCTGGGCGACGTGGAAGGCTTCGTGAACCACCCGCGCCAGATCCTCGGAGCGTTTGACCAGATAATTGTGCTTCGTGCAGGGGCGTGTGATGCCCGTCGTGTCCGCTTCCTGGAAGGCGTCATTGCCGATCAGATGGGTCGGCACCTGACCGGTCAGGCAGACCACCGGAATGCTGTCCATCAGCGCGTCCGTCAGGCCCGTGACCGCGTTGGTCGCACCAGGCCCGGAGGTGACGAGCACCACGCCGACCTTGCCGGTCGACCGGGCATAGCCCTCGGCCGCGTGCACCGCGCCGCCTTCCTGCCGCACGAGAATGTGGCGGATCGCATTCTGCTTGAACAACGCGTCATAGATCGGAAGGACCGCGCCGCCCGGATAGCCGAAGATGACTTCGACGCCTTGCTCGGCCAAAGCCTTGAGCAACACATCCGATCCTGTCAGTCGTTCGCCGGTCATGACCGTTTTCCCTATAGACATGCGACCGGGGCCGTGGCGCTTCGCTTCGAAGGCTCACGATTCCCGGCTTCCAATAATCAGCGGATATTCCGCGAAGCGGCAGAAAAGCTAGTGTTTCAGCGCGGTAGGGTCAACCCAAACCGCCGTGCATGGGACACACTGCGTTCGATCGCCGATTCATCGACCCGTTCGAGGCGAAGATTAGCCGTATATTGATGGCGGAACCAAGTCCCCTGACGCTTCGCATAGCGCCGCGTCGCCTGCTGGGCCGCCGCCACGGCCGCCGCCCGGTCGGTCCGCCCGTCGATCAAGGCGGCCAGTTCACGCACACCGACCGCCTTCATGGCCGGCAGACCGGGATCCAGCCCGGCAGCCAGAAGCCGCCGAACTTCCGCCAAAGCGCCGCGCCGCATCATATGGTCGAACCTCGCATCGCAAGCGCGGTAGAGATCCTCCCGCGCCGGGTCCAGCAGGATGCGCAGGCGC
>JAQCGR010000078.1 GCA_027619995.1 Pseudomonadota bacterium
TTTTCGTATAGCGCGCGGACCAAACCCCCTCCGGCCCAAGTGCCCGGCCGGCGCGTCCATGCGCGCGAGCCGGTGCGGTCCCGAAGCCGGCTCGGCGCCGGTTCGAACGTTCCGCGGCCGCCGACCTCGAAGAGCCTCGTCAATAAAAATTGACATTGCGATTGACAAAAAATCGTATGGCAATTTTTTCAACCCTGCCCATAGAATCACCCGCCTGTTCGCCGGATCGGTCGCCGGTCCGGCCCGCCAGCCCGGACCGGATAGCGGAACCGAAAGGCCGAACGGGAATTCCGGGTTGGCCGACGGCTGAAACGCGCCGCGATCGGCCTCCCGATCCGGCGCAGGTTGCGATCCGAGGGATTCGGCGCGCCGCCGCGCCTTTGACATGGGAGCGACTCGCTTGAGCAGCCTTTGCCGCGTCTTGTTGATTGCGGGCCTGACGATCCTGCCCGGGGCCGCGATGGCCACCGACGACAATGGCAACTATTCGATGCGCGGCACCGGGACGGTGGTCTGCCGGGACTACCTCCAGGGCACGCCGGAGCAGCTGCAGTTCGCGGAAACCTGGTGGGCCGGCTTATATCACCGCGATGAACCGGAACACCGAAGAGACATACGACCTGCTCGGCGACTGGTCGGTCGATCAGGCGAATACCTGGCTGGCGGCCTATTGCCGGAACAATCCCGACGAGGTCTTTGCGATCGCGGTCCACCAGATGCTCGAAACGGTCTATCCGACACGGCAAAAATCCGCCAAGTGACGACTAGACCCGTCGGCGCGAAAGCTTGAGCTTCCCCCACCGGCCATGATGCTGCTCGCCGTCATGGTCCGGCGGGGTATTTCTGCCGGACAGCGGGTCCAACGCCGCCTAGGGACCCTCAAGGCGCCCATGCCCCCGCCAGACCGAGATGTTCGGCCCCCGCACCGACGCCCGAGGGCGCCGCGCCAGGACCGACGCAAGGAAAGAAACGCGGAAAGAAACGCGGAAAGAAACGGTGACAGGCACGATGCCCTACGCGCCGGCCTGCCCGCCGAAGTTCCGGCCTTCTGCCCCGGCAAAGCAGGAGAAATTTGACATCGCATGCCGATACCCCGACCATCACCGTACAATCGCATCGGCGTCGGTCTGTCGGGTAGGTAGGCCCAAGCCGTTGTGCTTGTCCCAGGGCGCGGGTCCAACCCCTTGCGGGCCGAACAGGAGCCTCGGGCTCATTCAATCCAATACGGAGGCCGATATGGCCGAGAACACGGGTATCGACATCATGCAGGACGACGACCTCGAAGACGAAGCCCTCGACCGCTCGGATGGCGTGTTTGGCGGAAAGTTACAATGTATAGGCGGTTGCTGGGGTAAATAAGTCCTAGGCCCTGCGCTTGTTCCCGGGCCCGGGTCCGGCCCCTTGCGGGGATGGGCCGGGCCTCCTCTCCACTGCAACCAGCCAGGAGGACGATATGTCCGAGAATTCCATACTCGACACCAGCCATGACGACGACCTCGTAGACGAGGCTCTCGACCGCACGAGTGGGGGGAAGTTTACCGTTTGTGCAAAATGTTTCGTCGTCGGGTAGGTAGGCCCTAGCCACTGCGCTTGTCCCAGGGCCCGGTTCCGCTCCCTTCCTGGGCCGGGACCGGTGTCTCGGGCTCACTCAATTCTACACAGGAGGCCGAGATGGCTGAGAGTATCGCTATCGACACCGTCAATGACGACAACCTCGTAGACGAGGCCCTCGACGAAAGGCATGGGGGGAAGTTTTTTACAACCTACTCTCCGACCAATGCGTGTCGGCTGGGTAAGCCTTAGCCCCTGCTCTTGTCCCAGGGCACGGTTCCAATCCCTTGCGGGCCGGATCCGGTGCCTCAAGTTCACTCACTCAAACAGGGAGGCCAATATGGCTGAGAATACCGCTATCGACACAACCCACGACGACACCCTCGTGGACGAGGCCCTCGATGAGAGGCATGGAGATAAATTTTCCGCCATGTCGAACGGCGGCATGTGCGGTGTGCCCCGGATCGGCAGGTCATAGCCCGGGCGCTCGCGACCGGGTCCGGTTCCAGCCCCTTGCGGTTTGCGACAGGAAATTCGGCGCCGCAATCCGTCTAAATGACCCGTCCTTGCGACGGGCCATTTTCCTTCGGGCCGCGCGACGCAAACGCCCCGCCGACCGCCGGGAAAACCCACGAACGCATTTGCCTCGCCCGCCTGCCCGGCTAGGATGCCGGCCGTCGACATGAGGGAGAATCAGAGTGGGCGAGAACAACGCGCTGCCGCTGGCCGGCATCCGCGTGCTGGATGCCGCGACCTATATCGCGGCCCCGGTCGCGGCCGCCATCCTGAGCGAATTCGGCGCCGAGGTGATCAAGATCGAGAAGCCGGGGATCGGCGATCCGCTGCGCCGCTTCGGCGCGCCCAGCGGGCGGCCCGACGCGTCCCTGTTCTGGATGAACGAATCGCGCAACAAGCGCGGCATCACCCTGGACCTCGGCAAGCCCGAGGGCGCGGAACTGTTCAAGCGTATGGCCGCCAAGGCGGACGTGGTCTGCGAGAATTTCCGCCCCGGCACCTTCGAGCGTTGGGGACTCGGCTACGACGCGCTCTCGGCGATCAATCCGGGCCTCGTGCTGCTGCGCATCTCGGCCTATGGCCAGACGGGTCCCTGGTCCGAGAAGATCGGCTTCGCCCGCATGGCCCATGCCTTGAGCGGGGTGGGCTATCTGGCCGGCGAGCCCGACGGCGCCCCGGTCAATCCCGGCCCCTCCTCCCTCGCCGATTATGTCTGCGCGGTCTATGGCGCGCTGGGCGTGACCCTGGCCTTGCGGGAACGGGACAACAGCGGCAAGGGCCAGGTCATCGACCTGTCCCTGGTCGAGGCGATGTTCCGTTCGCTCGACCAGACCCTGCCCAATTACAAGATGCACGGCCATGTGCGCGAGCGCACCGGCTCGCAGACCCCAGCGGCGGCGCCCAACCGCAACTTCCCGACCGGCGGCGGCGGCTGGGTCTCGCTGTCCTGCACCAACGACAAGATGTTCCAGCGCCTGTGTCAGGCCATGGGCCGGCCGGAACTGGCCCAGGACCCGCGCTACGCGATGAGCGACGACCGCATCGCCCATCGCGACGAGGTCGAGGGCATTACCCAGGACTGGACCACCTCGATGCCGCGCGAGGCGGTGGTCGAAGCCTGCGACAAATACGAGGTGCCCTGCGCGCCGATCCTGTCGATCGCCGATATCTGCGCCCATCCCCAGTTCCTGGCGCGCGACATGTTCGTCGCCCTGCAGGATGAGTTGGCGGGCGAGGTCGTGCTGCCCGGCGTGGTGCCCAAGCTGTCGCGCACGCCGGGGCAGGTGAAGTCCCTCGGCCCCGATATGGGCCAGGACAACGACACGATCTATCGCGAGCTGCTGGACCTCTCCGAGAACGAGATCGCCGGGCTGCGCGACCGTGCGGTGATCTGAGCGCGGCGATGCCCAGCGCCGGCCCCCTGCCCCTGTCCGGGCTGCGTATCCTCGACCTGACGACGGTGATCTACGGGCCGTACACGACCCAGCTGCTGGGCGATTTCGGGGCCGAGGTCATCAAGGTCGAAGCGCCGGAGGGCGATATCACCCGCGCCATCGGCCCGGCCCGCAGCGCCGGGATGGGCGCGGTCTTCATGGGCTCGAATCGCAACAAGCGCAGCATCGTGCTCGACCTCAAGACCGAGCCCGCGCGCGACGCCCTCTGGCGGCTGATCGATACGGCCGATGCCTTCGTCCACAACATCCGGCCGCAGAAGATCGCCGGTCTGGGCTTCGATCCGGATTCGGTCCTCGCCCGCAATCCCGCCATCGTCTACGGCGCGCTGCACGGCTACCGCGAGGACGGGCCCTATGGCGGCCGGCCGGCCTATGACGATGTGATTCAAGGCCAATCCGGCATCGCCGGCAGCTTCATCCCGCGCGACGGTGCGCCCATGCTGATCCCTGCCGTGATCGCCGACAAGACGGCGGGCGTGCTGGCCGCCAGCGGTATCCTGGCCGGGATGGTGCAGCGCCTGCGCACCGGCAAGGGGGTCTATGTCGAGACCGCGATGTTCGAGGGGCTGACCGCCTATACCCTGGTCGAGCACCAATACGGCGCGATCTTCGTGCCGCCCGAATCCGGCCCCGGCTATCCCCGCGCGCTGACCCGCGGGCGGCGGCCGCATCCGACCGCCGACGGCTATATCTGCGTCCTCGCCTATACCGATGCCCAATGGCGGCGCTTCTGGGCCCTGATCGGCCGGCCCGAACTGGCCGAGGATCCGCGCTTCCGGACCATGCCCGACCGCTCGCGCAACATCGACGAACTCTACCCGCTGGCCGGCGAAGCGCTCGTGCAACGCAGCACCGCCGAATGGCTCGATGTCCTGCGCGAGGCCGAAATTCCCTCCGGCCCGGTCAACCGGCTGGAGGATCTGCGCGGCGACGAGCATCTGATCGCTACCGGCTTCTTCCAGCCCTTCGACCATCCGAGCGAGGGCAAGCTGGAAATGCCCGGAACCCCCTACCGTTTCGACCGCGAGACCCTGCCCGTGCGCCGCCATCAGCCGCTGCTGGGCGAGCACGGCCGCGAGGTCCTCGCCGAGGCCGGGTTGAGCGAGGCGGAGATCGATACGGTGCTGAACGCCGGCGGGGGCGGCGCGACATGACAGCCATGCAACCCCATATCACTGCCCCATATCACCGCCCCATATCACCGTTTGACCTTGCCTGCCCGACAGGTACCTTCCCGTCACCACGACATAGGGACACAAGCCACCATGGCCGCCTCCAAGAAGACCGCCCAGAAAGCCCCGAAGAAAGCTGGCAAGAACGCGCCGGACCCGATCACCGTCTCGGTCGTCCAGCACCGTCTCGTCGGCGTCGTCGACGAGATGGGCGAGGCGATGCTGCGCACCTCCTTCTCGCAGATCCTGAATTCGAGCCGGGACTTCTCGACCGCGATCACCGATGCCAAGGGCCAGCTCGTCGCCCAGGCCGAATACATCCCGGTCCATGTCGGCGCCATGCCCTCCTCGGTCATCTCGACCCTGGAAGCCTTCGGCGACGATATTCATCCGGGCGATATCTTCATGCTGAACGACCCCTATTTCGGGGGCAGCCATCTGCCGGACCTGACCGCCTGCCTGCCGGTCTTCGAGGACGGCAAGCTGCTGTTCTGGGCGGTCAACCGGGCACATCACTCGGATATCGGGGGTGCCACCTACGGCGCCTATAACGCCTCAGCGACCGAGATCTGGCAGGAGGGGCTGCGCGTGCCGCCGATCCGCCTCTACCAGAACGGCGAGGCGCGCGAGGACATCATCCGCATGATGCGGGTCAATGTCCGCCATCCGCGCGACTTCCTGGGCGACTTGGCGGCGCAGATCGGCTCGGTCCGGCTGGGCGAGCGGCGGCTGCTCGAATTCATCGACGATCTGGGGGTCGAGACCGTCGCCGGCTCCCTCGACCGCATCCTCGACGCGGCCGAAGCCGAGACGCGGGCGATCATTTCGGGCTGGAAGGACGGCGTCTACAAGGGCAAGGGCGTGCTCGACGACGACGGCCGCGGCAATGACGACATCACGATCCGCGCCACGGTCACGATCAAGGGCAGCGACATGACCGTCGACCTAACCGAATCCGACGGCCAGGTCACCAGCTTCCTGAATTCCTCCTGGGCCAATACCCGCTCGGGCGTGGCCATGGCCCTGACCTACCTGCTCGACCCGGAGGTCACCAAGAACGACGGCACCATGCGCCCGGTGAAGATCCTGGTGAAGCAGGGCACGATCGTCATGCCCGACGACTGGGCGCCGGTCACCATGTCCACCTCCCATTGCGCGCAGGAGATCATCGAGGCGGTCGTCACCGCCCTCGCCCCCGCCTGCCGCGACCGTGCGATGGCCGGTTGGGGCAAGCGGTTGCGGATCGCGATCAAGGGCCAGGACCCGCGCACGAAAAAGGACTTCATCTGGCATATGTTCCATGCCCGGCCGGGCGCGGGCGCCTCGCCCGGCGGCGACGGCTGGCACAATTCGGGCGAATGGCATTCGGCCGGCGGCCTCAAGTTCGGCTCCGTCGAAGTGGCCGAGGTGCGCTTTCCCTTCTTCTTCAAGAAGCATGAGTTCCGGCCCAATTCGGGCGGCGACGGCCGCTATGTCGGCGGCGTCGGCGGCGATCTGGAAATGGTCGTCGAGACCGAGATGCCCTGCGTCGCCAATATGGCCGGCGACGGCGCGCGCCACGGCCCTTGCGGCATGGCGGGCGGCGAGGCGGGCAAGCCCCATCGCTACATCATGCACGCCCCGGGCAAGCGGCCCCATGTGCTCGCCACCAAGCATGAGGGCATTCCCGTGCCGCCCGGCACGCTCTTCGAGATCCATGCCGCCGGCGGCGGCGGCTGGGGCGACCCGGCCAAGCGCACCGAAGAGGAGCGCAGCAAGGACCGCCTGGACGGCTTCGTCACCACTCGCGCCCCCAAGCGCAACAAGAGGGCCTGAATCATGTATCGCATCGCTGTCGACGTCGGGGGCACCTTCACGGACGTGGTCGCGGTCGACGAGACCGGACGTGTCACCTTCACCAAGGCCGCGAGCACGCCCCAGGACCAGTCCATCGGCGTGCTGGACGGCTTGACCGCCCTGGCCGAAGAGCTGGGCATGGACCGCGCCGCATTGCTGGCCAAGACCGACCGCGTAGTCCACGGCATGACCGTGGCGACCAACGCCCTGCTCGAACGCAAGGGCGCCAAGGTCGGGCTGCTGACCACCGAGGGCCATCGCGACGTGCTGGAAATGCGCGAGGGGCTGAAGCCCGAGCGCTACAACATGCGCCTGCCGCGCGAAGAGCCGCTTGTGCCGCGCCATCTGCGCTTCGGCGTGCGCGAGCGGATGCGCGCCGACGGCAAGGTCGAGACCAAGCTCGACATGGCTTCGCTCGAGAAGGCGATCCAGGGCCTCAAGCGCGCCAAGGTCGGCGCGGTCGCGGTCTGCTACCTCCATTCCTACCGCGACGACAAGCATGAGCGGGCGACCCGCAAGGCGCTGGAGAAGCATTTCCCGGGCGTCTATGTCAGCCTGTCCTCGGAAGTCCTGCCCAAGATCAAGGAATACGAGCGCATCTCGACCACAGTCGTGAACGCCTATGTCGGGCCGCTGATCGCGCGCTATCTCGGCCGCCTCGAAGGGCGGCTGGCGGATGCCGGCTACAAGGGCCCCGTCCTGATCATGCAGTCCCATGGCGGCGTCGCGCCGATCGAGGAGACCATCCGCGTCGCGGCGGGAACTGTTCTGTCCGGCCCGGCCGGCGGCCTGGCCGGCGCGCGCCGCGTGGCCGAGATGCTGAAGGCGCCCAATCTCGTGCCCTTCGACATGGGCGGCACCTCGAGCGACATCTCGCTGATCGTGAACGGCAAGGCCCTGCTGGCGGTCGACAAGGCGATCGCTCAGGAAAAGATCGCCCTGCCCAGCCTCGACATCACCACCCTGGGCGCGGGCGGCGGCTCGATCGCCCGGGTCGATGGCGGCGGGTTGCTGAAGGTCGGCCCGCAGAGCGCCGGCGCCGATCCCGGCCCGGCCTGCTACGGCAACGGCGGCACCGTCGCGACCGTCACCGATGCCAGCGTCGTGCTCGGCTATCTCGATCCGGAAGCCTTCATGGGCGGCAAGGCGGCCCTCGACCGCGAGGCGGCGGAAGGCGTGCTGGCCCGGCTGGGCGAAGAGCTCGGCATCGACGCCATCCGCGCCGCGGAAGGCGTGCATCGGGTGGTCAACACCCAGATGGCCGAGGGCATCCGCCTGGCTACCGTGCGACGGGGCGTCGACCCCCGCCGCTTCACCCTGCTCGGCTTCGGCGGCGCGGCCGGGTTGCAGGTCACCGAACTGGCGCGGCTGATCAACATCAAGCGGGTCATCGTGCCGCGCGTCGCCTCGGTCCTCTCGGCCTGGGGCATGCTGGCGACGGAACTGCGCTTCGAAGCCATCCGCTCCCATATCGACGAGATGGCCACCCTGGACGTCCCGGCCCTGCGCGCGCTCTACGACGACCTCGAGACCAAGGGGCGCGAGCGCATGGGCGGCTGGACCGACGGGCCGATCGAAAGCAAGCTTTCGGCCGAAATGCGCTACGGCGAACAGGTCTACGAGATCGACGTGCCGCTCGACGGCATCGACCTCTTCGCGCCCGATCTGGCCAAGCGGCTCAAGCGCGCCTTCGAGGCCCGGCACGAGGAGCTCTACACCTATTACCTCGACGATCAGGACCCGGTGCTGATCAACGCCCGGGTCACGACCATCGGCACCCTGCCCGCCCCGCCGGACGAACCCAAGGCATCCAAGGGCAAGCCGGCCCAATCGACCGGCTCGCGCAAGGTCTATCTGGGCGAATGGATGGAGGCCAAGGCCTATCCCTTCGGCGAACTCGCCTCGGGCCAGGTGATCAAAGGGCCAGCCGTCATCGAATCGGCGACCACGACCGTCCTCCTCCGCCCCGGCGACACGGCGACCACCACGCCCCAGCGGTGGCTCGACATCGCCATCGCGGATTGATCAGGAGCGCGTCATGGATTTTCAACTGAACGAGGATCAGAGGGCGTTGCAGGACACGGCGCGGCGCTTCGCTCGGGCCGAACTGCCCGACCTCGCCCGCGAGTTGGAGGAAAAGGACGAGCCGGTCTCGGACGAGATGCGCCGGCGCTATGCCGAGATGGGTTTCCTGGGGGTCAACCATCCGGTCGAATATGGCGGGCTGGGCCTGGGCAATCTCGAAGCCCTGATCGTGCTGGAAGAATTCGCGCGCATCTCGGGCGCCGTCGCCTTCCCGGTCTTCGAGGCCCTGGTCGGCCCGGTCAAGGCGATCCAGCGCTTCGGCGGCGACGACCTCAAGGGTCGCATCCTGCCCAAGGTGACGGCCGGCGAGATGCAGGTCTCCGTCGCCATGTCGGAACCCGATGCCGGCTCCGGCCTGACCGATCTTGCGACCAAGGCGGTCGAGACGGCGGAGGGCTGGGTGCTCGACGGCCACAAGCGCTGGACCAGCGGCTCGGGCCATGCCGAGGGCTATGTCGTCTATTGCCGGATGAGCGAGCAGAAGGGCGCCAAGGGCATCGGCGCGCTCTATGTCGACAAGGATTCGAAGGGGATCAGCTTCGGGCCGCGCGAGAACCTGATGGGCTTTCGCGGCATCCCCACGCGGGACATCCATTTCGACTCCGTCGCCGTGCCCAAGGAAAATCTGATCGTGCCCGCGGGCGGCTTCGGCAAGCTGATGGAGGCCTTCGACCTGGAGCGCTGCGGCAACGCCACCATGTCCCTCGGCGTCGCCGCCGGCGCGCTGGAAGAAGTCCTGGCCTATGTCCAGGAGCGCAAGCAATTCGGCCGCGAGATTGTCGAATTCCAGGCCGTCCAGCTTCGCCTCGCCGAGATGGCGACCAAGGTCGAGGCCTCGCGCCTGCTGATCCACCGGGCCGCCTCGAACGCGGAGGGCATGCCCTCGATCCTCGAGTCCAGCATCGCCAAATGCTTCGCCAACGAAATGACCCGCGAGGTCTGCGGCGCGGCCGTGCAGCTGATGGGCGGCTACGGCTATCACAAGGCTTTCGGGATGGAGCAGCGGTTGCGCGATTCCTGGGCCTGGGGCATCGCCGGCGGCGCCATCGACATCCAGAAGACCAACATCGCCGCCGCCCTCGTCGGCCGCCGCTTCAACCAGCGCGGCTGAGGCAAGCGCATCGATTCGGGAATGGCCAATACATGGTCACCACCGCACCACACCTCACCTCACCCTCCCACCGCTTCGCGGCGGGCCCCTCCCTCTCCGCCCCAATGGAGCGGAGAGGGGCAAGTCGGGCACGGCTATGTTGCTCCCTCTCCGCCCTTGGGGGCGGAGAGGGTCGGGGTGAGGTGGGGGCGTGGCACGCCAACCCGCTCGCTACGCAATCCGCAAAGGACATCCCCCATGCGCCTGACCGATTTCGACGCCCTGACCTTCGACATGATCGGCACGATCATCGATTTCGAGACCGGAATCCTGAACTGGCTCCGGCCGCGCATCCTGCCGACCCATCCCAAGGCGAGTGACGACGAGTTTCTCGCCGCCTATGCCCAGGCCCAGTCCGATGTGCGCAAGGCCGATCCCAAACTGCTGTTCAGCGGCCGCTTTCCCAAGATGTGGGACCTCATCGCCGCCCAATACGGCGTCGAGGTCCGGCCCGAGGACGGGCGCAGCTTCATGCTGAGCGGGCGCAACTGGCCGCCCTTCGCCGATTCGATCGAGGCCCTCCAGCGCCTCAAGCGCTATTTCCCCGTGCTCGTCGTCGCGACCAACGGCGACCGGGTCTCGGCGCGCGCCATGGCGGCAAACCTGGGTTCACCCTTCACCCGGGTCATCACCGAAGAGGACATGGGCACCAACAAGCCGAATCGCGGCGCCTTCGAATATTTTGTCGGCAAGGTCGGCGAGTTGGGCATCGAAAAGAACCGCATCCTCCATGTCGCGCAGAGCCAGTATCACGATATCGGCGCGGCCAAGGAATTCGGCCTGGCGACCTGCTGGATCTATCGCCGCCACGGCAAGGAAGGCTATGGCGGCACCCAGACCCCGCCCCAGTTCACCAGCCCCGATTTCCTGGCGCTGAGCCTGGCGCATCTGGCCGACCAGGTCGAAGCCTCGCTGCTGGACTAGAGTCGGCCTCGCCCCTTCCCCATCCATCATCGCCCGGCGAAGCCCGGGCGATCCAAAGCCGCCGGCTGGATGCCCCGGACTCGCGCCGGGGCATGACGGTCATGGGAGGGAGGGCGATCCAGGGGCCATGCGGCCTAGGCCGGCGGCGGGTTCAGCATCCGCTGCTTCAATTCCTCCGGCCAGGGCCGGGACTTGCCGGTCGCCCGGTCGGTCAGCACGGAGATCGCCAGCAGGGTCGCGGCGCAACGGCCGTCCTTGTCGAACATGCCCTGGCCCAGGGTTACCGAACTGCGCCCGAAACCCAGGATGCATGTGCCCGTGCGGGCCGTGCCCGGATAGGTCAGGGAATGAAGATAATCCACCGTAATGCGCGCGGCGACGAGATCGGGCACGGCCCCCCGGCGCATCCAGAACCCCAGCCGGCCGTTCTGGAAAAGATAGACATAGGCCGGGTGGGTGACGTGATCGAGCATGTCGATATCGTCGTACCGGATCACGTCTTCCTGCCAGTCGTCGAAACTGGCGACAGCGGTCAGGTCGACGCCGAAAGCGGCGCCCAGTTGTTCGGGCATGACGGGGGCTAACGGATCAGTTCGGGGTCGAAACAGGCCGCTTCCAGCGCGGCGCGCTGGCGCTGGGACCAGGCGCGCGGCTTGCCGCTCTCCGGGTCCGAGCGCACGCTGACCGCCTCGGCGGTCGCGACGCAGGTCCAGTCCTCGTCATACATGGCGGCCCCGGCGGTGATCGAGGTCGTGCCGACATGCAGAACCCGGGTGCCCGTGCGGACCGTCCCCGGGAAACGCAGATCGGCGAGATAATCCATGCAGAGCCGGGCGACGATCAGCGCCTCGGCCGGGTCGGTCCCTTCGAGCCCCACGGTGGGCCAATAGGCCAGCCGCGCGTTCTGGAAGATGAAGCCGTAATTGACATGGCCGACATGCTCCTGAGGGTCGAGATCCCCGAAGCGCAACACGTCCCTGTGCCAGTGGCTGTAGATTCCCGGATCGGTGAGATCGGCGCGAAAGCGTGCACCCAGCTTGTCTACCATATGTCCCCCCTGCCCCGAACGCCGCCCCGGCGCCTTGTGACAATAGCGCCGGGCAACAATAGCGCCGGGCAACAATAGCGCCGG
>JAQCGR010000079.1 GCA_027619995.1 Pseudomonadota bacterium
GTCGTGGATGACGCCGACGATCCATTGATTGAGCGACAGGCCGGATAATTCGGCGGCTTGCCGGGCCGCGCTCATGGCTTCGGCGCCGAGCGGGTCGCCCGCCCGGGATGCCTCGGCCGCGCCCGGGTTCCGCGTCCCGCCTTCGCCGGTTTCGTTCGCCCCTGCGGCATCCTGGACCGCGCGCCCGATCCATTCGGCGATGGAGAGACCCGAAGTGGCAGCGGCGCGTTCGGCGGCATCGCGCGCATCCGCATCCAGCGTGGGGGCGGCGGATTCTTCGGCGGTGCGTGCCGAGGCCGCGCCGGATCCCGCCGTGTCGCGGGACTCCGGTTCGTCGCGGGATACGCGCGCTTGATCGATTGCCTTGCTGATCCATTCGCCGAGCGGCAAATCGGATTTTGCCGGGCTCGATTCGGCCGCAGGTTGCGGCCGCCGGGGGCGATCGGACATGTCCTCTTCGGCCATCGTTATCCTGACAGGGAATCATTCGATGATTTCAGGCGACAATAGTATAACGACAAGAGGCCTGTTAAGGATATTCCGCGAGATTGCGGGGTTTGGCCGAGTATCGGCCGCGAACCTCGCGCGCCCGACCGGCGCCCCGACCGGCGCTTTGTCGGGCGCGGGAAATCGGTTAGCTTGCCGCGCTTCGCCCGCCAGACCGAGAAAACGATGACAGAGCCTGTTGCGCTGATTACGGGGGTTACCGGCCAGGACGGCGCCTATTTGGCCGAGTTGCTGCTCGCCAAGGGCTATGTCGTGCATGGCATCAAACGGCGCAGTTCGTCCTTTAACACCGAACGGGTGGATCACCTCTACGCTGATCCGCACGAGGCGGACGTGCGGTTCTTTCTGCATTACGGCGACATGACCGACGCGACCAATCTGATCCGTCTGGTGCAGGAAGCGCACCCGACCGAGATCTACAATCTCGCGGCGCAGAGTCATGTGCAGGTCAGCTTCGAAACCCCCGAATACACGGCGAATGCCGATGCGCTCGGCGCGCTCCGCCTGCTGGAGGCGATCCGCATCCTGCGCATGGAGGACACGGTCCGCTTCTACCAGGCCTCGACCTCGGAACTCTACGGTGACACCACGACGGTGCCGCAGGACGAAAACACCCCCTTCAAGCCGCGCAGTCCCTATGCCGCCGCCAAGCTCTATGCCTATTGGATGACGGTGAACTACCGCGAGGCCTACGGGATGCACGCCTCGAACGGGATTCTGTTCAACCATGAAGGGCCGACGCGCGGGGAGACCTTTGTGACGCGCAAGATCACGCGCGGCGTCGCCTCGATCGCCCTTGGCCTGCGCGACCGGCTCTATCTCGGCAATCTCGATGCCCGGCGCGATTGGGGGCATGCCCGCGACTATGTCGAAGGCATGTGGATGATTCTCCAGCAGCCGGAGGCAGACGATTACGTCCTGGCGACCGAGGAAAGTCATTCGGTACGCGAATTCGTGGAACTGGCCTTCGCGGAAATCGGCGAGACCATCGAATGGCGCGGCGCGGGCGTGGAGGAGCAGGGCGTCTCGGCCAAAAGCGGCGAGCCGCTGGTGCAGATCGACCCCCGCTATTTCCGCCCGACGGAGGTCTCGCATCTCCAGGGCGATGCGACGAAGGCCAAGGAAAAGCTGGGTTGGAGCCACAAGACCGGCTTCACCGATCTGGTCAAGGAAATGGTCGCAGCCGACCTCGACTCGATGCGGCGCGAGACCTTGCGCCAGAACCATCATGACTGAACCGCGCTATCCCCTTGCGGGGCGGCGCGTCTGGGTCGCTGGGCATCGCGGGATGGTCGGTGCGGCGATTGTGCGACGGCTGGAGCGGGAGGATTGCGAGATCTTGACCGTGGGGCGAGAGACGGTCGATCTGCGCCGCCAGGCCGAGACCGAGGACTGGTTGGCCGAGACGCGACCCGACGCGGTCTTCCTGGCCGCCGCCACGGTGGGCGGGATCCTGGCCAATGACAGCCGTCCGGCCGATTTCATTTACGACAACCTCGTGATCGAGACGAATATCGTCCATGGCGCGCATAAGGCGGGGGTCGGCAAGCTGTTGTTCCTCGGCTCCTCCTGCATCTATCCGCGGATGGCGCCCCAACCCATATCCGAGGATGCCCTGTTGACCGGGCCGCTGGAGCCGACCAACCAATGGTACGCCATCGCCAAGATCGCGGGCCTGAAACTTTGCGAGGCCTATCGCCGCCAGCACGGGGCCGATTTCATCTCGGCCATGCCGACCAATCTCTACGGGCCGGGCGACAATTTCGATCTGGCGTCGAGCCATGTGGTGCCCGCGCTGATGGCCAAGGCGCACCGCGCCAAGACGGAGGGCGCCGGCGAGATCGTGATCTGGGGCAGCGGCACACCGCGGCGGGAATTCCTCTATGTCGACGATCTGGCCGACGCCCTGGTTCATCTGATGCAGCATTATTCCGAGGCCGAGACGATCAATGTCGGCACGGGGGAGGATGTGACCATCCGCGAACTGGCGGATCGGGTTGCCGAGGCCGTGGGTTTCGAGGGCGGCTTCGCCTACGATTCCGAGAAGCCCGACGGCACCCCGCGCAAGCTGCTCGATGTCGGGCGCATCCGCGCCTTTGGCTGGCAGGCGGGGACCGGGTTGCGCGAAGGTCTGGCCGCGACCTATGCCTGGTACAGCGATCATTTGGCCCGGACATCATGACCGGCGTTGCGAAGGCCGTGCCGAGGCCTTAATTTCCGCCCGGCTCTTGGGGCGTAGCCAAGCGGTAAGGCATCGGGTTTTGATCCCGTGATCGCAGGTTCGAATCCTGCCGCCCCAGCCAGCCTTCTATCCAGCTCTTCTACAAGGTCAGCGAAGGCGCGGCGGTTGACATCGAATTCGGATGTCCCGACCCTGACCATGCAACCGTGGCGGTCTCGGCCTGTCGGATAGGTAGGCCGCCGCCCATGCGATCGTCCCAGGGCGCGGTTCCGATTCTTCGCGGGCCGGAGCCTGGCTCCCAAACCTACGCGACGAACTGATAGGCGTAGCCGGCAGCCAGCGCGCCGACCAGCGCCATCGCGACATAGACGGCGAAGACCGGCAGGCGGACCACGGCGAGCACGGCCGCGGCGGCTGGAATGCTGGTGATGCCGCCCGCCACCATGAAGGTCATCGCCGCGCCCGGCGCCATGCCCAGGCGCATCAGCTCGGCGACCACCGGGATCGCGGCATAGCCGTTGAGATAAGCGGGCACGCCGACCGCCGCGGCCAGGGGAATGGCGAAGCTGCTGTCGTCGCCCAGCACACTCGCCACCAGATCGGGCGGCAGATAGGCGGCCATCAGGCTTTCGATGGCGAAGGCCAGAAGCAGCCATTTGCCGAGGAAGAAGGCGGCCTGCCAAGCCTCGCGGTACAGGACGCGCATGCGCTCGGGCTCGCGCCAGATCGCCCAGCGCAGGGTCGCCGTGGCGGTTTTCAGGCCGCATCCACTGCCGCAACCGCCGATGCCGGGTCGCAAGACCCCTTCCAACCGCCCCACGCGCACCAGGTTATGGGCCACGGCGCCCCCCGCGAGGCCGACGGCGAAGGCCGCTGCCGCCTTGGCGAGGGCGAAGCCCGGGCCGATGGCAGCGGCCGTCAGGACGAACATCTCGGGATCCATCACCGGCGAGGCGAGCCAGAAGGCCATGACCGGGCCGAGCGGCATGCCCGCCGCCAGCAGCGCCGCGATGATGGGCACAACGCCGCAGGAGCAGAAGGGCGAGAAGGCGCCGGCCGCGGCGGCGAGCAGAATCATGGTTGTCGCCGAGCGGTTGGAAATCGCCGCAATCGCCTGGTCCGCCCCGGCCCGCCCGCAGCCAACCGGCCATGAGCACCGAGGCCGCCAGGAAGGGCGCTAACCAGAGGAAGGCGTCCGCGACGAAGACCAGGCTGTCCATGGCCTGCCCCGGCCAGAAGACAGCGAGCACCAGAAAGAATGGCGCGACCGCGGCCAGCACCGGGTCGATCCGGCGCAAGCCGCGCAGACGGGGCATGGGCAGGGACAGGAAGGTCATCGCGGAGCATCCTTCGTCGGCGGGAGGTCGTGGGAATATTCGTTAATCATTTCGATCATAGTCGAATTATTTAGGAAAAAAAACGGCTCAGCGCCGCGCGGCGCGGGGGGTGGCGAGTTCGACGCCCGTGCAGCATTCCGCCAGCAACAGGCTGACGAGAGCGTCGAGCAGACCGAAATTGGGTTGGCAGCGCAGCACCCGGCCCTCGCGTTCCTGCCAGATCAGGCCCGCGCTAACCAGATGCGAGATATGATGCGACAGGGTCGATGCCGGAATGCCGACATGTTTCTGAATCTCGCCCACGGACAACCCGCCCGGGCCGGCTCGGACAAGGAGACGCACGATCTCCAACCGAGTCGGGTTGCCAAGTTTTTCGAGGCAGAGGGCGGCATCGCTGAGTTCCATTCCGCCAGAATATCAGCGATTCGGCTGCTGTCAACGATAATTCTGGAAGGGCCGAACTATTTTGGGGTAGGAAATCGAACCGAATAGGGGTGGCACCGGAGCATTTGGGGGGAGACGGCGGAAAATTCAATGAGATTCCTGGCGTTTCCCGGTCGGTTCAGCCGCCGCCGACCTTGCGGACCATGGCGATCACGGCCGCGGCCAGTTCCAGATCGCCCTTCGCGCTCGTATGGTCGCCGCGTTCCGGGCGGACCGCCTTCATGGCATGGACCAGGGCTTCCAGGACGTCCTTGCGTGCCGCCGCGACCTCCGGCCGTTCCGACAGGAATTTGCACATGGCAGCGCAGATCGCGGCGATGGCCTCGAAACCAAAGGTTTCGGCCTGGGTCCGGATGTCGTTCGCCAGGAGGTTGACCTCGCGCAGTTCGCCGGCCGAGGAGGCTTCGGCGTCGATCGCCCGGCGCAGAGCCTTGTCGAGGCCATTGAGGTCGGCGGCCAGCGAGGCTCGCGCATCCAACTCCAATTCGCGCACGCCCGTCTCGGCCCGTTGCTGCATGGCTTCGAGGGAAAGGTCCGGATTCCAGCTCATCTTTTTCCGCGGATCGTCCGGCGGAACCAGAATCTTGTAGCCCTGAGATTGCGACATAGCGGCTCTCTGTTCGACGCTCCGCCCGTTCTGCGGCGGACGAAGGGAACGCTAAACCGTCGAGATTAAGCCGAGGTTAAGCGGGGTCCTGTGGCGGCCTACTTCTCGGGTTCGAAGTCGAGAGCTACCGAATTCATGCAGAAGCGCTGACCCGTCGGTTCGGGTCCGTCCGGAAAGACATGACCGAGATGGGAATCGCAGCGCGCGCAAAGCACCTCGGTCCGGCGCATGAAGAAGTTGCGGTCGGTCTCGAAGCGCACGGCCTCCTCGGCGGCCGGCGCCGTGAAGCTGGGCCAGCCCGTTCCGGAATCGAATTTGTCACCGGACTGGAAAAGTTCCTGGCCGCAACAGACGCAGCGATAGGTGCCGGGCGTCTTGTTGTCGTTGAGCGCGCCGGAGAAGGGTCGCTCCGTGCCTTTCTGACGGCAGACATGGAATTGCTCGGGCGAAAGCTCGCGCCGCCACTCCTCGTCGGACTTCTCGATCTTCGCAATCTTCTCGGTCATCTTCGTTCCATCCTTCTCGTTTTCGCTGCCACCGGCATCTGCCTAGCGGAGTTTGCGCCAAGCCTCGGCCGCGGCGTCCGACAACGTGCCCTCGTAATAGCCTTGCATGGGCAGCGCGAAATCGCTCTCCTGGCGCGCCTTCTGGAGGACGGCATAGAGGTTCAGATTGCCGCTGATCTCGCCCTTTTCGGCCACTGCCAGAAGATGTTCCCGACTCTTGATCTGGGTCATTTTGGGCGGCGGTCCAACCTCGGTCAGGAACATGGCAGCGATGCGATAGCCGTTGGCCTTTGCAATGTCATGATAAAGGGTCGGCTGGATGTTGTAGAATCCGTGGTCGAGCCAGCCGGTAAACGGACAGCCGTGAATCATAGCGCCGCCTGGCTTGGTGACCTCGTGAACCGTGCGGAAGAACTGGCAGATGTCGAAAACATGTTCGCCGGTGCCGAAATCGAAGGCGAAGTCGAACTGCCGGCCCAGATCGATCGGGCGATTGAGATCGAGTTTGAGCGCCTTTGCCGTGCCGTGGAAGTCGATCGCGGTATGCGAAGCATGATCCAGGAACAGGCCATAGAAGATTTTCGCGATATCGAAGAGGGCCTCGCAACTCGGGTCGGCGTCATAGGCCGCGTCGAGACGGATGGTTTCGTCGATCAGGCGTTGCTGCTCCGCCGGATCGGCGATGCGGGTCCGGATGTCCTGATGGAACTGATTCAACGGCACGTCGCCATACCAATTCGCCTCGCCGAACTCGATGAAATCGGCACCGGGCCGAAAGGCGCCCTTGTCGGCCATGTCGCGCAACAGGATGTATTCGATGGCTGTGATGGACATGGAATCTAGCGGGCTTTCGATAGAGCGGTTGGTGGCGGGATTCCGGGAAAATCTATGTTGTGTGATGCGCCGGGTCCAGGTGCGAATGCCTCGGGCGCTATGCCTCTCGGCAGGGGCCGCCGTCATCGCCCTTGAGGTCACCGGCGCGCAGGCGGAGGAACTGCCGGGCACCGAAACCCTGGCGCGGAGTTTCGAGGAAATCGTCTTTTCGAGCGAGATCGCCGGAGTCGCCCCGCCCCAGACCCTGCGCAAATGGACCGGGCCCATCCGCCTCAAATTCGCCGGCGTGGGCGCGGCCGGCCACGAGACCGAAATCCGGCGCAACGCGGCTGAACTCGCCTCCCTCACCGGCCTTGCCTTCGAGTTCCTCGCGCCGAACGAGCCGAAGGAGAATTTCGTCATCCTTTTCGCGCGCCAGGCCGGCATGGTCGATGCCGGCAAGCGCTTTCTCAAGGACGAGGCGATGGTCCGGCGGATCGTCGAGGGTTCGCGGGGCGGCTGCTATTTCCTCTCCTTCCACCGCAACGGCGTGCTGATCTACGCCGCCATCGTGGTGAATGCCGAAAGGCCGGCCGACGAGATCGGCCATTGCCTGCTCGAGGAGATGACCCAGGCGCTCGGCCTGCCCGGCGACAGCGATTCGATCGGCCCCTCGATCTTCCATCAGACCCAGTACCGATCGACCCTGACAGCCGCGGACAGGCTGCTGATTCGCGCGCTCTACGATCCGCGCATGGCGCCGAACCTGCCGAAGGCCGAGGCGATGGAGCGGGTTCGGCTGGTGATCCAGGAGTTGCGCTGACGGGCGCAGCCGGGCCGCCGTCTGGCCGCTTGAGCGCGCCGCCGCCCCGCCCCTAGTATGCGGCGCAAGGGAGGGATGCTATGGCCACGACATATGCCGATGATCCGCGCCAGGAGCAGACCTTGGCGCAAGTCCTCAAGAAGCGGGTGCAACGGGTCGGCGACAAGCCCTGGGTGGTGACGGCCGAGCGCGCCCATAGTTACCGCGAGATCGACACGGCCTCGACCCGGCTGGGCCATGGCCTTATGGGGACCGGTATCGCCAAGGGCGAGACCGTTCTGATCTTCCTGCCGGACACCATCGACTACATCCATATCTGGTGCGCCCTGGCCAAGTTCGGCGCGATCGAGGTGCCGGTCAACGTGCATTACCGGGGCGGCATTCTGGCCCATATTGTCAACGATTCCCTGGCCGAGACGATGGTCGTCGACCGCCAGTATCTTGACCGGCTGGAAGTCATCCTCGACGAGATCAAGACGGTCAAGCGCCTGATCCTCTATTCCGAGAAGGCCGACGGGACCGAGCCGATGTTGCCGGCTTCCCTGGCCGGGCGTTTCGAGGCCCTGCGCTTCGAGGAGCTGTTCAGCGAGGACGAATCCGAAATCACGGACGGCCCGGCCTATAACGATCTGGCCGGGGTCATGTACACCTCGGGCACGACCGGCCCCTCGAAGGGCGCGATGATCACCCATTGCCATGCCTTCGAATATTCGATCGTCGCGGTCGAATGCCTCGAGATGCGCTCGGACGACGTCTATTACGGCCCGCTTCCCATGTTTCATATCGCCGGCCAATGGGCGGTGATCTATGCCGCCTGCATCATGGACGCGACGGCCGTGCTCGCGGGCACCTTCAGCATCGCGGGCTTCTGGGACGATATCCGCCGCTACGAGGCGACCTGCTGCTTCCTGCTCGGCGCCATGATGAATTTCGTCAACAACCAGGAGCCGCGGCCGGACGACGCCGACCATCCACTCGAACGGATCGTCACCGCCCCGCTCATCCCGGACGTCGAGGCGTTCAAGACGCGCTTCGGCGTGCTGGTCTCGACGACCTGGGGCGGGACCGAGATGAACTGCCCCATGCGCTCCGGCTTCGACTTGGTCGATAACCGCACTTGCGGCCGGGTCGCCGAGGATCGTTACGAGGTCCGCATCGTCGACGAGAATGATGAGGAGGTGCCGCCGGGCGTGCCGGGCGAGGCCGTGGTCCGCGCCAAGGAACCCTGGATTCTGATGGCCGGCTATTGGCGCCACGACGACTGGACGGCCAAGGCTTGGCGCAATCTCTGGTATCACACCGGCGACATGCTGACGCGCGACGAGGCGGGGAATTTCTACTTCGTCGACCGGACCAAGGATGCGATCCGCCGGCGGGGCGAGAATATCTCGTCGATGGAGGTCGAGTTCGAGGTCAACGCCCATCCCGACGTCCTGGAATGCGCCGTCATCCCGATCGATTCGGAGGAGACGGAGCAGGAGGTCATGGCCGTCGTCGTGCCGCGCGCCGGGCGCAGAATCGATCCCGAAAAGCTGATCCGATTTCTGGAGCCGCGCATGGCCTATTTCATGGTGCCGCGCTACGTCGATCTGGTCGAAGCCCTGCCCAAGACCCCGACCGGCAAGATCCAGAAATACGAGCTGCGCGATAAGGGCGTGACGCCTTCGACCTGGGACCGGGTGGCCGCCGGCGTGAAGCTCAAACGGTAAAGTGGTTCCGCGGTCCATGACAGACCCGACCGCGGCGGACTAGACTTCCCCCCGAACTGGAATTCGAGAGGGGGAGGACATCATGGCCAAGACCGGCAAAGTCATCATCACCTGCGCCGTTACCGGCTCCATCCACACGCCGACCATGTCGGAGCATCTGCCGCTGACGCCCACGGAAGTGGCGGAGGGTGCGATCGGCGCTGCGGAGGCGGGGGCGTCGATCCTCCATCTCCACGCCCGCGACCCCAAGGACGGCCGGCCGACGCCCGATCCGGCCGTGTTCATGGAATTCCTGCCGCGCATCAAACAGGCGACCAACGCCGTGGTGAACATCACCACGGGTGGCGGCCATGGCATGACCGTGGCGGAGCGGCTCGCCGCGCCGCTCGCGGCCCGTCCCGAGATGGCCTCCTTCAACATGGGCTCGATGAATTTCGGCCTCTTCCCGCTGCTCGACCGCTACAAGGAATTCAAGCACGACTGGGAGCGCGCGCATCTCGAGAACAGCCGCGATTTCATCTTCCGCAACACCTTCAAGGATATGGAATTCATCCTGAAGGAGCTTGGCGAGGGCTGCGGCACGCGCTTCGAATTCGAATGCTACGATGTCGGCCATCTCTACAACCTGGCCCATTTGGTCGACCGGGGCCTGGTGAAGCCGCCGATGTTCGTGCAGACGATCTTCGGAATCCTGGGCGGGATCGGCGCCGACCACGAAAACCTGATGTTCATGAAGAGCACGGCCGACCGTCTGTTCGGCGACGACTTCTACTGGTCGATCCTGGCCGCCGGGCGGCATCAGATGCCGTTCTGCACCATGGGCGCGATCATGGGCGGCAATGTCCGGGTCGGCATGGAGGACAGCCTCTATATCGCCAAGGGCAAACTGACCAAAAGCAACGCCGATCAGGTCGCCAAGATCCGCCGTATCCTCGAGGACCTGTCCATGGAGATCGCCACGCCGGACGAGGCGCGCGAGATGCTCCAGCTCAAGGGCGGCGACGACGTCGGGTTCTAGATCGCCAGCCCGGCAACAGACGCGATTCCCGTTTCGCCTCATGCTGAGCTTGTCGAAGTACGAGGTGCGGGCATGTTGGCGCGTCGTGCGAACCTCACCCTTCGACAAGCTCAGGGTGAGGTGAACGGGCGGCGGAAACACCGCTCGCCTTACATCGGCGCCCTTGGTCGGCGGGCAACGATGGGGCGGGGGCGGACCTTGCGTTCGCGGTAGAGGACATAGAGACCACTGCCCACGATCAGGGCCATTCCCACGGCCACGGCCGGGCCGGGCAGGGTGCGCCAGACCAGCCAGCCGAGGAGGACCGCCCAGATCAGGGCGGAATATTCGAAGGGCGCGACGATGGTGGCCGGGGCCAGGCGATAGGCCTGGGCCAGGAAAAAATGGCCGAATCCGGCGATGACCCCGCAGGCGCCCATCATCAACAGGGCACGATCGGTCAGCGGGACCCAGCCCCAGGGCGCGATGGCGCCGCTCGCCACCAGAAAGACCAGCATCGTGTAGAAGGTGATGCGCGGCCCAGGCTCGTCCCGCCCCAGGCGTCGGGTGACCATGGTCGCCAGGGCGTAGCAAAGCGCGCTGAGCAGGGCCAGCAGCATGGTCGGGTGGAAGTCGCCGAAGCCCGGTTGGATCATCAGCATCGCGCCGCTGAAACCAATGCCGATGGCGGTCCAGCGGCGAATGCCGACCGGTTCCTTGAGGATCGGCACGGCCAGGGCGGTGATGAACAGCGGCGCGGTGAAGGCTATGGCGACGGCATCGGCCAGGGGCAGGGCAACCAGCGCGATATAGAAGCTGGTATAGGAGCCCATCATACAGGCGCCGCGCAGCAAATTGAGGCCCAGCCGTTCGGTCTTCAGGCCGCGCAATCCGATGGTCCCGGCCGTGATGCCCAGCACGATGGGCAGCGCGACCAGACTGCGGATGAAGACGATCTGCAGGACGGAATAATCCTCGCCCAGCAGCTTGATGAAGACGTCCTGGATGCTGAAGACGGCGATGGCGGAAACGACGAGGAGGACGCCGGGAACCGACGATTGCCCGTCCTCCGCCGAAGGTGTCGCGCTGGCCATGGCCTTCGCTGCCTCTTTCGTCCGCCGCGCGCGCCGCGCGATTCCCGTTCGCTTATGTCAGTGGGCGGAGGGGGCGGCAAACGAAAATGCCGCGCCGGAAATGAGTGTCAGGCGAAGGCGTAGGCGGCCATCGAGAGAATGCCCCAGCTATGGCTGGCATGGAGGCGCCGGGGCGGGGCCTCGCCGCCCGCGCCCAGTGCCACGAAGAGGGGCAGGAAATGTTCCGGACTGGGATGGTTGCGCGCGGCCTCGGGTGCGTCCGTCCGGTAGCGCAACAGGTCTTCGGTCCGCCCTTCGAGCAGGGCGGCATCGACCCAGGCTTCGAAATCCTCGACATAGGCGGGTGGTCGGTCGTTGCGCCGGAAGCGCCCGAAATCGCGCAGGTTATGGGTCAACCCGCCGCTGCCGAGCACCAGCACGCCATCCTCGCGCAGGGGGGCGAGGGCCCGCCCGACGGCCAGATGGTGGGCCGCGTCCCGGTGCTGCTGGACCGAGAGCTGGACCACGGGAATATCGGCCTCCGGCCAGGCCATCAGAAGCGGCGTCCAGGTGCCGTGGTCCAGCCCGCGCGCAGGATCCAATTCGGCCGGGATGCCGGCCTCGCGGAGCAGGGTCGCGGCGCGCCCGGCCAGGTCGGGATCGCCGGGTGCTGGATAGCGCAGGCGGTAGAGTGCCTCGGGAAAGCCGAAGAAGTCGTGCACGGTTTCCGGCCGGGCGGCCGCGCCCAGGCAGGGTTCCTTGGTCGTCCAATGGGCCGTGGCGCAGAGGATCGCGCGGGGCCGCCCGACCGTCTCG
>JAQCGR010000080.1 GCA_027619995.1 Pseudomonadota bacterium
TCGCCCGGGAGAACAACATTCCGATTCTGGTCTTTTCGATCCAGAATGCCGGGGCGTTCGGCGAGGCGATCGCCGGCAATGGTAGGTTTACACTGATCGAGGAAAAGCGCGCCGGCTGAATGGCTAGGGCGCGCGGGGAGACGCGAAATGAGCGAAGCCGATAAACAGGATCTGACGCGTCGCATGGCCGGCGCGGTGGAAGTTCTGAAGCATGAGTTCGGCGGGCTGCGCACCGGCCGCGCCTCAACCGGCCTGCTTGAGCCGATTTCCGTCGACGCCTATGGCTCCGAGATGCCGCTCGCCCAGGTCGCCACGATCAACGTGCCCGAACCCCGCATGCTCACGGTGCAGGTTTGGGACAAGGCGAACGTCAAGGCGGTCGAAAAGGCGATTCGGGAGTCGGATCTGGGCCTCAACCCCCAGGTCGATGGCCAGCTTATCCGGGTGCCGATCCCCGAACTCAACGAGGAACGCCGGGTCGAGTTGACCAAGATCGCCCATAAATACGCCGAACAGGCGCGTATCGCTGTGCGCAATGTGCGCCGCGACGGCATGGACAAGCTCAAGCGGATGGAAAAGGACGGCAATCTGTCCCAGGACGAGCAACGCGACCAGGGCGACGAAATCCAGAAGCTGACCGACGCCCATATCAAGCAGATCGACGAGGCCCTGGCCTCCAAGGAAGAAGAGATCTTGCAGGTCTGATTGGAATGGATGCCGCTCACGCCCAGCCGGCCGGAGGTGCCTCGGCCCCGGCCCATGTTGCCATCATTATGGATGGCAACGGTCGCTGGGCGAAGGCGCGCGGCCTGCCACGCACCGAGGGTCACCGGCGCGGCGCCGAATCGGTGCGCGTCGCGATCGAAAGCGCCATGCGTCACGGCGTCCGCTATCTGACCCTGTTCGGATTTTCATCGGAGAATTGGAAGCGTCCGAAATCTGAGGTCACGGATCTGATGGGCCTGTTGCGCATCTATCTGCGCCGCGAGATCGACCAACTTGACCGTAACGGCGTGCGAGTGCGTTTCATCGGTGATCGGACGAAGCTCGACAGCGACATCGTGGCGACGATTGTCCGGGCGGAGAACCGGACCGAGGGCAATGTCCGGCTCGATCTCATCATCGCCCTCAGCTATGGCGGGCGGGACGAGATTGTCGAGGCCGCGCGGCGCCTGGCAGCAGATGTGGCAGAAGGGCGGTTGAAACCGGATGAGATCGACGAACGCGCCGTTGAAGCCGCGCTCTATACCTCGGGCATTCCCGATCCGGACGTCATCGTTCGCACCAGTGGCGAGAAGCGCATCAGCAATTTCCTGCTCTGGCAGTCGGCCTATGCCGAGTTCCTGTTCGTGGACACCCTCTGGCCGGATTTCCGGGAATCGGATTTCGACGCGGTGGTGAGCGAGTTTCGGACCCGGCAAAGGCGCTATGGCGCAACCGGCTGACCCAAAGACCTTGATCTTGCGAATTCGCAGCCTCTCCGCCCTCGTGCTGATCGCGGTGGTTGGCGCGCTGGTGATCGCGGGGCCGCCGCTTTTCACGCTCGCGGTGGCTGCCATGGCCGCTTTGGCAGCCTGGGAATGGGAACGCCTGGCCGCGACGGGATTCGGTCCGGTCGGCGCGCTTGTTGGGGGCAGCGTCGTGGCCGCTGCCGTGCTGGCGGGGCAGGACCTGATCGCAGGCGCTGGCGCCGCGCTGGTCGGCGGCGCTCTCGTGACATTTATTCTGGCCCGCATCCTGGGCCATGCCCGGCCCGTGACGATGGGCGCCGGGGCGCTCTATATCGGTTTGGCGGCCTGCGCTATCGCCTGGTTGCGCGCCGTGCCGGCCGACGGCCTCTATCTGGTCGCCTGGCTCGTCGCGGTGGTTGTCGCCTGTGACGTCTTTGCCTTTTTCACGGGGTGTGCGATCGGCGGGCCTCGTCTCGCGCCGCGCGTCAGTCCTGGCAAGACCTGGGCCGGGCTCGGTGGCGGAGTCGCCGGCGCCGCCCTTGCCGGCGCGATCCTGGCCACGGTCTTCGGCCTGAGCGGCGCCGCCATGGGCGGATTTGCAGGAGCGTTCCTGGCCCTGGCGGCCCAGGGCGGAGATCTCATCGAATCGGCCCTCAAGCGGCGCGCGGGGGTGAAGGATTCGGGGCAACTGATCCCGGGCCATGGCGGTTTGCTCGACCGGATCGACGGATATCTGACGGCCGGGCCGGTGCTGGCGGTCGCAATAGGAATTTGGGCGGGGAGAGCGACGGGATGAACGGCATCAAATCCGCCGAAGCCGGCATGGGCGGCGGTGCGGACTCGCCGCGCTCCGTCACCATTCTCGGCTCGACCGGTTCGGTCGGCGCCAACACCGTGGACCTGATCCGGCGCGATCCGGGGCGCTACCGGGTTGAGGCATTGACCGCCAACCGCAATGTCCAATCTTTGGCCGCGCAGGCTCGTGAACTCGGCGCTTCCTTCGCGGTGGTTGCCGATCCCGATTATTACGGCGCGCTCAAGGAAGCACTGGCGGGCAGCGGGATAGAGGCGGGTGCGGGCGCTGACGCGGTGCGCGAAGCGGCAGAACGTCCGGCGGAATTCGTCATGGCCGCCATCGTGGGGGCCGCCGGTCTGGCCTCGACCCTGGCGGCGGTGCGCCGCGGTGCGCAGATCGGCTTGGCCAACAAGGAAACCCTGGTCTGCGCCGGCGATATCGTCACGGCCGAGGTGGCACGCTGCGGCGCGACTCTGCTGCCCGTCGATTCCGAGCATAGCGCGATCTTTCAGGTCTTCGATTTCGATCAGGCCGACCGGATCTCGCGGATCATCCTGACTGCATCCGGCGGCCCGTTCCGAACCCGGTCCCTCGCGGAAATGGAGTCGGTGACGCCGGCCCAGGCGGTGGCGCATCCGAACTGGGATATGGGCGCCAAGATTTCCGTCGATTCGGCGACCATGATGAACAAGGGGCTCGAGATCATCGAGGCCCATCATCTCTTCCCGGTCGACGAGGCGCGGATCGAGGTCATCGTGCATCCCCAATCCGTCATCCACAGCATGGTCGAATATATCGATGGCTCGGTGCTCGCCCAGCTCGGTTCGCCCGATATGCGCACGCCGATCGCCTATGCTCTGGGCTGGCCCGCTCGGATCGACGCGCCCTCGGCGCGTCTGGACTTTGCGGCGATCGGCCAGTTGACCTTCGAGCCGCCGGACGAAATTCGCTTTCCCGCCCTGCGCCTGGCGCGCGCGGCCTTGCGCGCGGGCGCCGCTGCTCCGACGGTCCTGAACGCCGCGAACGAAGTGGCGGTCGCGGGCTTTCTCGCCGGCGCCGTGCCCTTCCTGACCATCGGGCAAATCGTCGAGGAAGCCCTGACCGCGCTGGGCGGCGAGCCCCTCGACAGCCTTGAAGACGTGGTCGAGATCGACCGCCGCACTAGGATCTTTGCGGACGAACACACCCGGCGAAACGCATGACGGCGAAAGGATTTCGATGACGGACCTGCTCGACGGGCTCGGGGGCTATGTCCTGCCGTTCCTGATCATTCTCACGGTTCTCGTCTTCGTGCACGAGTTCGGCCACTACGCCGTGGCGCGGTGGAACAAGGTCCGGGTTGAGGTTTTCTCGATCGGCTTCGGGCCGGAGCTGTTCGGTTTTACCGACCGCGCCGGAACGCGCTGGAAATTCAGCGCGATTCCCCTCGGCGGCTATGTCCGCATGTTCGGCGACCGCAACGTCGCCAGCCTGCCCGACGGGACCGAGCGCGAATACACCGAGGCGGAGCGGGCCGTCGCCTTCACCCATAAGCGCTTGGGCCAGCGCGCGGCGATCGTGGCCGCGGGGCCGATCGTTAATTTCATTTTCGGCGCGGTGTTGTTTGCGGGTTTGTTCGTTTTCGTCGGCCAGCCCTTCACATCGCCAGAGGTCGGCGATGTGCAGCCCGACAGCGCCGCGGCCGCCGCGGGTCTGCGCGCGGGCGACATGATCGTTGAGATCAACGGCAGCCGTATCGACCGCTTCGAGGATATCCGCCAGGTCGTCCAGCTCGGCCTGGGAGAGCCGCTCTCGATTGTCGTCCTGCGTGGTGGGGACCAGTTGACCCTGTCCGCCGTGCCGGATGTGGTCGAACAGAAGGACAGCCTGGGCAATTCCTACAAGATCGGCCTTTTGGGAGTGCAAAGCATCGGCCTGGGCTACGAGAAGCGCGATCCGGCTAGCGCTCTCTGGTATGGCACGGAGGCCGTCTGGACCCAGGTGAACGTGGCCTTCAAGGCGATCGGCCAGATGATCGGCGGCGCCCGGGACACGAGCGAGATCGGCGGCCCGCTTAGAATTGCCTGGCTGTCCGGAGAGATGGCCCAAGGCGGAATTATCGTCGCGCTTAATTTTATGGCGATACTTTCGGTTCATCTTGGGCTGATCAATCTATTTCCAGTACCTTTACTTGATGGCGGACATCTGTTGTTCTATGCCGCCGAAGCGCTGCGTGGTAAACCGCTGGGCGAACGGGCGCAGGAATACGGTTTTCGGATCGGTTTGGCTTTGGTATTGCTCTTGTTTGTGTTCGCCACTTGGAATGATTTGGTTCAGCTCCGCGTCGTACAGTTCGTCCAGGAACTTGTGACATGAAGCTGGCCGGTATGCGGGGTAATCGTTGATGAGGGTCTTTGTCACCCTGCTGATTTCGACTTGGCTGGTGCTGCCCGGGGCGGCATTCGCCCAAACGGCTTTGGCTCAGGCCGGCCCGATGGTCACCGAGGTTCGCGTCGACGGCAATCAACGCATCGAATCCGAGACGATCTTCTCCTATCTGGAGGTTAAGCCCGGGGACCAGTTCGACCGGGCCCTGATGGACAAGTCGCTCAAGGACCTCTTCGATACCGGACTGTTCGCCGATGTAACCCTGGTGCAGGAAGGCAGCACGGTCATCGTTCGCGTGGTCGAGAACCCGATCATCAACCGCATCGCCTTCGAGGGGAACGACAAGCTCTCCGACGACAATTTGAGCGGGGAAATCCAGCTTCGGCCGCGCGTGGTCTATACGCGCACCAAGGTCCAGACAGATGTGAAGCGGATTCTCGAAATCTACCGGGCCGGCGGCCGATTCGCCGCGACGGTCGAGCCGAAAGTGATCTCCCTGCCGGAGAACCGCGTCGATCTGGTCTTCGAGATCGACGAGGGCGAGGTCACGGCGGTCGATCGGATCAACTTCGTCGGCAACAAGGTGTTCGACGATTCGGATCTGCGCGGCGTGGTCGAAACCGAAGAAACGGCTTGGTGGAAATTCCTAACCTCCTCGGACACCTACGACCCGGATCGCCTCAATTTCGATAAGGAATTGCTGCGCCGCTACTATCTGGCCAATGGTTATGCCGATTTCCGCGTGGTCTCGGCCGTCGCCGAACTCGTGCCGAATCGCCAGGGTTTCTTCATCACCTATACGGTGGAGGAGGGCGAGCGCTACAAGTTCGGCACCGTCGATATCGTCTCGGAATTGCGCGACCTCGACCCGGAGGCCGTGCGCGAGGCCGTGCAGATGGAGCCCGACGACTGGTACAATGCCGATCTCGTCGAAGCGACCGTCGATAACCTGACAGACGAGGTCGGCAACCTTGGCTATGCCTTCGTCGACGTCCGACCTCAGGTGCGTCGCGAACGTGACGAGCGGAAGATCGATATCACTTTCGAAGTCTCCGAGGGCCCCCGCGTCTTCGTCGAGCGCATCAATATCAGCGGCAACACGCGCACCTTGGACAAGGTGATCCGGCGCGAGATCCAGCTGATCGAAGGCGATGCCTTCAATACCGCCCAACTGCGCAGGTCGCAGCAGCGTCTGCAGAATCTCGGCTTCTTCGAAACCGTCGAGGTCAACAATGTCCCGGGCGACGCGCCGGACAAGACTGTGGTCGAAGTCGAGGTCGAGGAGAAATCGACCGGCGAACTGTCGCTCGGCGCCGGTTTCTCCAGTTCCGAAGGCCCGATCGGCGATTTCGGCATTCACGAGAAGAACCTGTTGGGCAAGGGCCAGGATCTGGGCCTGACCTTCACGATTTCCGGGCGCACTCAGGAAATCGACCTGAGTTTCACCGAGCCCTATTTCCTCGACCGCAACATGAGCGCGGGCGTCGATCTGTTCCGCGTCAGCAAAGATTTCGAGGATGAGGCGGGCTTCGACCAGCGGTCGACGGGTTTCAACCTGCGCACCGGTTATACGATCGCCTATCCTTTGAACCAGCAGCTGAAATACGGCTTCAGCCGCGACGAAGTGCGTAATGTGGACTCGACGGCCTCGCGATTTGTCCGCGAACAGGAAGGCATCACCTACGCGTCCGTCGTTTCCCAGGACCTGCTCTATGATCGGCGGAATAGCCGCTTCGATCCCACCGAAGGGTATTTCGCCAAACTGGGCCATGACTTCGCCGGGTTGGGTGGCGATGTGCACTACCTGCGCAACCGGGTCGAGGGCGGCAAGTATTTCACGCTGGATGAGGATCTGACGCTGACCTTGAGCGCCGAGGCCGGCTATATCCACGGTCTCGACGATACCGTCAGGATCAATGACCGTTTCTTCCTGGGCGGCGACGATCTGCGCGGCTTCGCGATCGCGGGTGTCGGCCCGCGGGATCTCAACACTGGCGACTCCCTGGGCGGTGACTGGTTCTATGCCGGCACGACCGAACTCAGTTTTCCGATCGGCCTGCCGAGCGAATTGGGTATATTCGGCAAGGCATTCACCGATTTCGGCAGTGTCGGCGGGTCGCAGGAGACTGGACCGCTGATCGATACCTCGGCCGCACTTCGCGCCTCTGTCGGCATCGGGCTGGGCTGGTCTTCGCCCTTCGGGCCGGTGCGGGTCGATTACGGATTTCCGGTGTTGAAACAAGAGTTCGACAAGACCGAAGCATTGCGGATCAGCTTCGGCACATCATTCTGAGAACTCAGCGGGTTGCCATGCGCCTAGGACGGGCTGCCTCAATCGTTGCGGTGACGGCCTTTCTGTGTGCGGCGATTCTTTCTCCGGTCGCTCCCGCCTTGGCGCAGGATACTTCCGGGATCGCGGTGATCGACATTCAGATCGTGATGCGCGATTCGACCGCAGCGGTCGGTCTGCGGCAGTCGATCGAGGAGCGCAGGACGGCCTATCAGAAGGAAATCGGCGATCTGGAAGAGGCTCTGCGGGATCGCGAAAAGAGTCTGACCCAGCAACGCAATGTCCTTTCGCCGGACCTGTTCGGTGAAAAGGAACGGAGTTTCCAGGAAGAAGTGGCGGAATTGGGCCGCTTGGTCGAGGCGCGCAAGCGCCAGATAAACCAGGCGATGGGCGGCGCCATGCAACAAATTCAGGGCCAGCTCACGAAGGTGATCGAGGAAGTCGTGGCCGAGCGCCACCTGACGCTGGTTTTACCGCGCTCCCAAGTCGTATTCTCTGCCGAGCCCTTGGAGATCACCGATATCGTGCTCGAACGCTTGAACAAACGCTTGCCTTCGGTCCCGATCACCCTGCCGGAGGAATAGAGGACTCATGGCCGATTCCCGGTTTTTCGCCGTTTCCGCTCCATTGCCCTTGTCGCGACTTGCCGAGATCGCGGAGGCGGAACTGATCGGCGGCGCCGATCCGAACCGCCTGTTCCGCGATGTCGCACCCCTGGATCAGGCCGGGCCGGAGGATGTCTCGTTTCTCGACAACAAACTCTATGTCGAGGCTTTCGCGACAAGCGCCGCGGGGGTCTGCCTCGTTGCCGAGGAATATGTCGATCGGGCACCCGTGGGCATGGATCTTCTGGTCAGCCGCTCACCCTACCGGGCCTATGCCCGGATTGCCTCGGCCTTCTACCCGGAAGTGGCGATCGAAAGCGGGGTCCACGACTCCGCAGCCGTCGATTCAACGGCAAGTATCGGGGCGGGGACGCGGATCGAGGCCGGTGTGGTGGTCGGGGCCCGCGCGACCATCGGCAAGAATTGCCGGGTCGGTGCGAATGCCGTGATCGGCGATGCGGTCGAGATCGGCGACGATGTGGAAATCGGCCCGAATGCGTCGTTGAGCCATTGCCTGGTGGGGTCGCGGGTCCTGATCCATCCGGGCGTGCGCCTGGGCCAGCGTGGCTTCGGATTCGCAATGAGCGAGGAAGGCCATTTCAAGGTGCCCCAACTCGGCCGGGTGATCGTCGAGGACGATGTCGAGATCGGTGCCAATTCGACAGTCGATCGGGGAGCCAGCGGCGATACCGTGATCGGCCAGGGCTCGATGATTGATAATTTGGTTCAGATCGGGCACAACGTCCGCATGGGCAAGGGCTGCGTGGTCGTCGCGCAAGCGGGCGTCGCCGGCAGCACCAGGCTTGAGGATCACGTCGTGCTTGCTGCCCAGGCGGGGCTTGTCGGACATCTTTCGATCGGCAAGGGCGCGAGAGTCGCCGCGCAGGCGGGCGTGATGCGGGACGTGCCGGCAGGGGAAACCGTTTGCGGGGCACCGGCCGTGCCGATCAGGCAGTTCTTTCGGCAGACCGCTGCCGTTGCGAGGCTGGCCAAGCAAAAAGGTAAGTGAGGGATGGAAGCGAGCGCGGCGCGCCAGGAGCAAGTGGGCATCGACATCGATATCGAGCGGATTCTGGAAATGATTCCGCATCGGTATCCGTTCCTGATGATCGACAAACTAGTCGATGTCGTGGCGAATGTTGGGGCGACCGGCATCAAGAACGTCTCGATCAACGAACCCTATTTCCAAGGCCATTTCCCCGGCAGTCCCGTCATGCCGGGTGTCCTGATTATTGAGGCGATGGCCCAGACCGCCGCAGTGCTGGTGGTCCATACCCTGGGTCCGGATGCCGAGGGCAAGCTGGTCTATTTCATGACCATCGATGACGCGCGTTTCCGCAAGCCGGTCATGCCGGGCGATACCCTGCATGTCCATGTCCGCAAGAAGCAGAGCCGCAACAATGTCTGGAAGTTCGAGGCCGAGGCGAAGGTTGATGGTGCTGTCGTCGCCCAGGCGACCTACGCGGCCATGATCCTGGATGAGTAGCGCGATCCACCCGACCGCTATCGTCGAGGACGGTGCGGTTCTGGGGGCGGATGTTTCCATCGGGCCCTTTTGTATCGTCGGGGCCGAGGTCGAACTTGGCGATCGCGTGCGCCTCGTGTCCCATGCGGTCATTGCCGGGCGCACCAGAATCGGCGCCGATTCGACGATCTACCCCTTCGCGTCGATCGGCCATCCGCCCCAGGATCTGAAATACCGCGGCGAGGCGTCGCGCCTCGAGATTGGCCGCAAGGCAATCATCCGCGAGCATGTGACGATGAATCCAGGCACCGAAGGCGGCGGGATGCTGACCAAGGTGGGCGACGAATGCCTGTTCATGGTCGGCGCCCATGTCGCGCATGACTGCCGGTTGGGCGACCATGTCATCATGGCCAACAACGCCACTCTGGCCGGCCATGTCGATGTCGGCGATTTCGTCATCCTGGGCGGCCTCTCGGCGATCCATCAGTTCGTTCGGATCGGCCCGCATGCCATGATCGGCGGCATGTCGGGGGTGGAGCAGGACGTCATCCCCTATGGCATGGTGATGGGCGACCGGGCCAATCTTTCGGGTCTGAACATCGTCGGGCTCAAGCGGCGCGGCTTCTCGCGCGACGACATCCACACCCTGCGCACGGCCTATCGCCTGCTCTTTGCCCAGGAAGGCACGATGGGCGAGCGGCTGGACGACGCCGTCGAAATCTACGGCGCGAATGATGCCGTCATGGATATCGTCCATTTCATGCGCCACGAATCCTCGCGCGCCCTGTGCCAGCCGCGAGTGGAGCATGCCGCCTAAGCTCGGAATCGTCGCCGGAGGCGGGGATCTGCCGGCCAAGCTCGTCGCCGTCTGCCGCGCGACGGGGCGCGAGGTGTTTGTTCTTGCCCTTGAAGATCAGGCCGACCCGTCCCTGACCGCGGGCGTCGACCATGCCTGGGTTCGGCTGGGCGCTGCCGGGGCCGCGCTCAAGGCCCTGCACGGGGCGGGGGTCAAAGACCTGGTGATGGCCGGCCGGGTCCGGCGCCCATCGCTCTCCGAACTCCGCCCGGATTGGCGGGCGGCCAGGCTCTTCGCCAAGCTCGGCGCGGCTTCCCTCGGCGACGATGGCCTGCTCAGCGCCGTGGTGCGCGAGCTGGAGGAAGTCGAGGGGTTTCGCGTGACCGCCCCGGACGAGTTGCTCGGCGAACTCGTGGCGCCCTTCGGCCCGCTGGGCGGCATCCTTCCCGACGAACAGGGGCGAAGCGATATCGCCCGGGGTTTCGAGGTCGCCCGCGCGCTGGGCGCCCTGGATGTCGGCCAAGCCGTCATCGTTCAGGGCGGTCTGGTCCTCGGGGTCGAAGCCATCGAAGGAACCGACAGGCTGATCGAGCGCTGCGGCGCCCTGCGCCGCGAGGGGCTGGGCGGTGTGCTGGTCAAGGCCTGCAAGCCGAGCCAGGAACGGCGGGTCGATCTGCCGACCGTCGGGGTCGAGACCGTGCTCGGCGCTGCGCGTGCCGGCCTGCGCGGCATCGCCTTCGAGGCGGGGCGGAGCTTGGTCCTGGACCGCGAGGCGATGGCGCGGGCCGCCGACGAGGCCGGCCTGTTTGTGGTCGGGGCGGACCCGGCGGCACCCGGCGAATGACGGGCGACCGCTCCCCGTTGATCTATCTCATCGCGGGCGAACCTTCGGGAGATGCGATTGGGGGCAGATTGATGGATGCCCTGATCGAGCGGACGGGGGGCCGGCTTCGTTTCGCCGGGATCGGCGGCGCGCGCATGGCCGCGCGCGGCCTTGAAAGCTTGTTTCCCATGTCCGATCTGAGTCTGTTCGGCGCTGCCGAGGTGGTGCCCAAGGTGCCCCTGATTCTGCGCCGCGTGCGCGAGACAGTGGCCGATATCCGGGTGGTGCGGCCCGATGCCGTGGTGTCGATCGACGTGCCCGGATTCTCCTTCCGGGTCCAGCGCAAACTCAAGGATCTGCCGGTCAAGCGCATCCACTATGTCGCGCCCACGGTCTGGGCCTATCGGCCCGGACGGGCCCGGGCGATCGCAGGTTTTCTCGATCACCTGCTCGCCCTCCTCCCGTTCGAGCCGCCCTATTTCGAGCGCGAAGGCTTGGCCAGCACCTTCGTCGGCCATCCTGTGGTGGAGGAGGGTGCGAGTCTGGGCGACGGGCAGCGCTACAGGGCAACCCACGGAATCGCGCCGGATCGTCCAATCCTCTGCGTTCTGGCCGGCAGCCGGCGCGGCGAGACCGGCGCCCTGCTGCCCATTTTCGGCAAGGTGCTCGAACGGATTGCGGCGCGCGTTCCGGACCTGCATCTCGCGCTCCCCACAGTGCCCCATGTCGAGGCCGCGGTTCGCGAGGCGGCGGCCGGGTGGCCGCTGCCGGCCACCGTGACGACCGATGCGCACGAAAAATACGATGCTTTCGCCGCCAGTCGCGCGGCCCTCGCGGCATCGGGCACCGTATCGCTCGAATTGACCTTGGCGCGGGTGCCCATGGTCGTGGCCTACCGTCTCAACCCGCTGACCTACCTGTGGCTGCGTCCGCAGATCCGCGTCAGCTATGCGTCGTTGGTCAATATCCTGCTCGACCGCCCGGTGGTGCCGGAATTTCTGCAGGCCGATTGCCGAGCGGAGAAGATCGCGCCGGCCTTGCTCGAACTGCTTGAGGATGGCGTCGCGCGGGAAGCGCAACTCGCGAGCCTGGCGGAGGGCTCAGCGGCGTTCGATCCCGCGGGCGAGGCGCCCAGTCTGCGTGCCGCCGACGCGATACTGGAGGTCATCGGAAACGGCCCGAGCCGCTAGGGCCGATCCGGTATCACGCCAGAAACAGGAT